>NZ_JBQCGC010000047.1:0-47740 GCF_051956055.1 Amnibacterium sp. | reverse complement strand
GCTGCAGCGGGACGAGGACGGCATCGCGCTCGGCGGGATCCGGCCCCCGTGGGTGGCCGTGCCGGTCGCGACGCACCTCCCCCACGGCACCCCGTCCGACGAGTCCGAGCCGCCGCCCGAGTGGATGCCGTTCAGCCGACCGGAGATGCTCGCGCGGCTCGTGGGCACGATGCGGCACTTCCCACTCGCCGAGACGCACCGCCGGTACGGCACCAGGGCCGCGTGGCTCCACCGCTTCGCGGCGGCCGCTCGGGAGCACGTCGAGGCGGGCTTCCTGCTGCAGGAGGACGCCCGCGAGCTCGTCCGCGACGCCCCGGCGCGCTGGCGCGGGTGACCCGCCCCAATCGCAGGAAACCTGATACCGTCCACCACGGTCCGTCGCAGGACGGAGAGCAGAGGAGCCCTTCATGAGCGTTCGTCTCGACGGCAGGACCGTCGTCGTCACCGGCAGCGGCAGCGGGCTCGGCGCCGCGTACGCCCGAGCCCTCGCGGGGGCCGGCGCCGCCGTCGTGGTGAACGACGTCTCCGCCGATGCCGCGGCCTCGACGGTCGACGCCATCACCGCAGCGGGCGGCCGCGCGGTCGCCGTGGTCGCTCCGGTCGGAACGGCGGAGGTCGCCGACCGCCTCGTGGCGACGGCGCTCGCGGAGCTCGGCGGCTTCGACGCGATCGTGACGAACGCCGGCATCCTGCGCGACCGGTCGATCCTCAAGATGACCGACGACGACTTCGATCAGGTGATCCAGGTGCACCTGCGGGGCACCTTCACGTGCGCGCGCGCCGCCTACGCCTCCTTCAAGGAGCGCGGCGTGCCGGGCCGGATCATCGCCATCGGCTCCCCCACGGGGCAGCGCGGCAACTTCGGGCAGACGAACTACGCCGCCGCCAAGGCGGGCATCGTCGGGATGGTGCGCACCTGGGCGCTCGAGATGCGCCGGGCCGGGGTCACCGCCAACGCGGTCGTCCCGGTCGCGGCGACGGCGATGACCCGGACCGTGCCCTACTTCGCGGCGGCGATCGAGGCGGAGGACGCCGGTCGCCCCATGCCGGACTTCTTCCGGAAGGACCTCGGCTTCGGCTCGGCGTCGGACGTCGCGGGTCTGATCGTCTGGCTGGCCTCCGCCGAGTCGGACGGCGTCACCGGGCAGGCGATCGGGGTCGGCGGTGACCGCGTGCAGCTGTGGTCGCACCCCGAACCGGTGCTGACCGAGCTCCACGACGGCGGCTGGGACGCGGACGCCGTCGCGACCGGGTTCGCCCCCGTGCTGCGGGAGCACCTCCAGAGCGTCGGCGAGGAGTTCCCCCCGCTGCCGACCGAGCTCGACCGCAGCGCGGGCTGACGCGCGTGTACACCCCCGCCGTCGACGTCGAGGCCCTGCAGGCCATCGACACCCACGTGCACGTCGAGGCCGACGCGCACGGCCACGCCTCCCTGCCTCCCGCGATGGCCGAGGCCGCGCAGCGGTACTTCCGCGCCGATGGCGTGACGCCCGACATCGCGGGCATCGCCGCGTACTACCGCGAGCGCCGCATGGCCGCCGTGGTGTTCACCGTCGACGCCCGCACCCAGCTCGGGCACGACCCGATCCCCAGCGTGGATGTCGTCGAGCAGGCCGCGGACCACGCGGACGTGCTCGTGCCGTTCGCCTCCGTCGACCCCCGCCGCGGGCCGGCCGCCGTGGACGAGCTCCGCGCGCTCGTCGTCGACCACGGCGCGCAGGGGGTGAAGCTCCACCCGACCGTGCAGGGGTTCGATCCGAGCGCCGACGCCGTCCGCCCGCTGTGGGAGGCGATCGCGGAGCTCGGGATCCCCGCCGTGGTGCACACCGGTCAGACGGGCATCGGGGCCGGGCTGCCCGGCGGCGGCGGCCTGAAGCTGCGCTACTCCGACCCGATGCTGCTCGACGACGTGGCCGCGGACCTGCCGGACCTGCGCCTGATCATGGCCCACCCCTCCGTCCCGTGGCAGGACGCCGCCATCTCGATCGCCACCCACAAGCCGAACGTGTGCATCGACCTGTCCGGCTGGAGCCCCAAGTACTTCCCGCCTCAGCTGGTCCGCGCCGCCCGCACGCTGCTGCAGGACCAGGTGCTGTTCGGCTCGGACTTCCCGCTGATCACCCCGGACCGCTGGCTGCGCGACTTCGCCGCGCTCGAGGTGCCCGATGCGGTGCGTCCCAAGATCCTCGTCCAGAACGCCGCCCGAGTGCTCGGGCTCGCCCCGAAGGAGACCGCATGACCGCCCGAACCGTCACCATGGCCGAGCTGCCCGGTCTCGCCGGGACCGAGATCGGCACCTCCGACTGGCTGGAGGTCGACCAGGCGAGGATCGACCGCTTCGCCGACGCGACCGACGACCACCAGTGGATCCACGTCGACCCGGAGCGCGCCGCGAGCGGCCCGTTCGGCACGACGATCGCCCACGGCTTCCTGACCCTGTCCCTCTTCATCCCGCTGTGGTCGGGGCTGCTCGAGGTCACCGACGCGACCACGCTCGTGAACTACGGTCTCGACCGAGTCCGTTTCACCTCCCCGGTTCCGGCGGGCTCCCGCGTCCGGTTGACGGCCACGTTGACCGGCGTCGAGCCGGTCGCCCGGGGCGGGTACCAGCTCGCCGTCTCCGGGGTCATCGGGATCGAGGGGCAGGAGCGGCCGGCGGTGGTGCTCGAGTTCCTCTCGCGGGTCTCCTAGCCGCCACCAGCACCGGAAGGATCGACGATGATCCCTGAAGGCATCGGCGGCTGGATCCGCCGCCGCGCGCGGAGCTCGTCCGAGCACCCCGCGATCGTCTTCCAGCGCCGCGAGATCACCTACGGCGAGCTGGCCGAGCGCGTCGACCGTCTCGCGGCGGGCCTCCAGGGACTCGGGGTCGCCGCCGGTGACCGTGTCGCCTACCTCGGCAGCAACCACCCGTCGTTCGTGGAGACCCTGTTCGCGGCTGGCCGGCTCGGCGCGATCATGGTGCCGCTCAACACCCGGCTCGCCCCGGCGGAGCTCGGGTACATGCTCGGCGACTCCGCGCCGCGCGTGCTCGTGAGCGGCGCCGAGCACGAGACGACGGCGGTGGCGGCCGCGGAGGATCGTGACCTGATCCGCGTCGTCGTCGGCGTCCCGGAATCCGCGCCGGGTGCTGGCGTGCTCGACTACGACGGGGTGCTCCGCGACGCGGACCGGGACGCGCTGGTGCCGGCCTCGACGACGCTCGACGACCCGGCGCTCATCATCTACACGTCGGGCACGACCGGACGGCCGAAGGGGGCCGTGCTCAGCCACGGCGCGATCACCTGGAACGCCGTCAACGTGCTCGCGGACTACGACCTCACGAGCACCGACCGCGCGCTCATGATCTCGCCGCTGTTCCACGTCGCGTCGCTCGGGATGGGCTGCCTCCCGGTGCTCCTGAAGGGCGCGACCGTCCTGCTCGAGGAGCGGTTCGTGCCGGGCGACGCGCTGCGGAGCATCGAGTCGCTGCGCGCGACCGCGATCAGCGGGGTGCCCACCACGTTCCAGCTGATGACCGAGGACCCGGCCTGGGCCACCACCGACATCTCCTCCCTCCGGCTGCTCACCTGCGGCGGCTCGGCCGTGCCTGCGCGGGTGCGGGAGGCGTACGAGGCGCGGGGGCTCGCCTTCTCCGGCGGGTACGGCATGACGGAGACGAGCCCGGGGGTGACGATGCTGCCCGCATGGCACTCGGTCGACCACGCCGGCTCCTCCGGCCTGGCCCACTTCTTCACCCGCTACCGGATCCGCGCCGACGACGGGACCCTCGCCGCACCCGGACGGCCGGGCGAGATCGAGGTGTCCGGGCCGAACGTGTTCTCCGGGTACTGGCGGAACCCGGAGGCGACCGAGCAGGCCTTCACCCCCGACGGGTGGTTCCGCACCGGCGACGTCGGCATCGCGGACGAGGACGGGTTCCTCACGATCTCCGACCGGCTGAAGGACATGATCATCTCCGGCGGGGAGAACGTGTACTCGGCCGAGGTCGAGCAGGCCGTGATGACGATCGAGGGGGTCACCGGCGTCGCCGTGGTCGGCATGCCGCACGAGCGCTGGGGCGAGGTGCCGCACGCCGTCGTGACGCTCGCCCCCGGTCGCACCCTCGACCCGGAGGAGCTGGTGGCGCGGCTGTCGCTCCTGCTCGCCAGGTACAAGGTGCCGCGCACGCTGGAGATCGTCACCGAGCTGCCGCGCACCGCGAGCGGGAAGGTGCGCAAGCACGAGCTCCGGCGCCGCGCGGAGGACCGCGCCTGACCGTCGGGGTGCCGATGCGGTCAGCGCTCCAGCTCGGCGACGAGCTCCAGTCCGCGCCGGGCCCACGCGATCTCCGTGCGGGCCCGGTCGACCAGGCCCTCGTAGGCGAACCGCTTCCACGCCGTCGTCGCCGCCTGCTCCGGCGGCGCCGTGACCGCGAGCCGCCGTTGGAGCATCGGGCTCTCGCCCGCGTCGATGCGGGCGATCTCCTCCTCCCACTGCGCGAGCTCCTCCTGCCACCGCTGCTCGTGCGCACGGAGCACCGCGCGGGCGGCCTCCGCGTCGACCGCCTCGAGGTAGGCGGCCCGGAGGTGGGCGGGATCCCGCACCCGGTGGTAGCCCACAGGGCTGCGCATCCACGCCGCGAACGCCGTCTCCCCCTCCGGGGTCACGTGGTACAGCCGACGCGCGCCGCGCTCGCCCCTGGTCTGCTCCTCGGCGACGACCAGCCCGTCGGCCTCCATCTTGCGGAGCTCGGGGTAGATCTGCGAGCCGGGCGCGTGCCATACGTGGCCGACGGAGACCGAAAACTGCTTCTGCAGGTCGTAGCCGGAGAGCGGCCCGACGCGGAGCAGGGCGAGCAGCGCGAAACGAAGGCTCATCGGTCATCCGGACGACGGGGCGGGCGGGGGGCCGATGCTAGCAAGCAGGCTCCCCGCCGCCTCGACTACCGGGCTTCGCCCTCCCGATAGCCGGTGCGCCAGCCCCCGTGGTACGTCGTCCGCGCCACCGTCGAGTACGGCGCCGGGCTCACCACGGCCCGCACCTCCGTCTGCACGTGCGGCTCCACGGTGGCCTTGCGGCTGCCGCCGTCCGGCTCGCCCCACACCACGCGCAGCTCCGCCCCCTCCGGGACGTCCGGCGCGACGGTGGCGAGCGAGAGGCCGCGGCGCTCGTTCGCGCTGTAGCCCGTGAACATGGAGAAGCCGACCACCGTGCCGTCCGCGTCGATCACGGAGTCGTAGTTCGCCGACCCGTAGTTGGCGAGCGGCAGGTCGAAGTACTTGTACTGCGGGCCGTCGACGTCGAGGAGCGATCCCCACACCCGGGCCAGGTCCTCCCCGTTCCAGGCGAGCGTCACCTTGCGACGCTGCGTCGCGGGGTCGATCGCCTCCAGCGCGTCCCGGCCGATGAAGTCGTGGTCGAACTTCACGAAGGACCCGTACCCGAGCTCCCACGGCGTGAGGTAGTAGTCGGCGATGTCCTGCGAGACGAACGAGCCGGCCAGGGTGCCGGTCGCCTCGTAGCTGTCGGCGCCGAGCCACTCCCGGTATCCGCGCTCGGCCTCGCCCGTGTAGATCGCGGGCAGCGGCGACGGGATCCACCCCGACTCGAGCGTGTTCGACGGGTAGGCGCGGGACCCGACGGGCAGCAGCCCGGAGTCGGCACCCGCCTCGAGGATCAGGTCGCGCACCCGGCCGTGGTGCTCGTACGGCCCCCAGAGCTCGAGCCCGGGCGCACCGGCCATCCCGTGCCGGAGGGTGCGGACCTGCTCGCCGCCGACCGACATCGTCGCCATCGAGAAGAACTTCAGCTGCTCGAGCGGGCCGCCGTTCAGCCGCTCGATGACGTCCCACGCCGCGGGCCCCTGGATCTGGAAGCGGAAGTAGCGGCGCTGCACGGCCTGCCCGTAGGGGCGGGAGGGCGAGCGGCGGTCGATCTCGACCTCGAGATCGCGGTAGCCGCCCGTCTCCGCGTGGTACATGAGCCAGTTCGCGGCGGGCGCGCGCCCCACGTATACGTACCGCTCCTCCTCCTCGTGGAACAGGATCCCGTCGCCGATGACGTGCCCGGCGGCCGTGGTGGGCACGTACTGCTTCGCGCGGTTCACCGGGAAGACCTTGGTCGAGTTGATCGCCGTGTCCGAGATCAGCCGGATCGCGTCCGGACCGGTGAGGAACAGGTTGTCCATGTGGTGCGACTGGTCGTACAGCACCGCCGTGTCGCGCCAGGCCCGCTGCTCCTTGATCCAGCTGGTGAAGTCGGACGGCACGACGGGGTAGATGTACGAGCCGTTCTGCGTGTCGCGGAGGTGATCGTCGGCGTTCGTGGTGTCGATCAGCTGATGCTGTTTCTGCGGAATGGTGAGGTTCCTCCTTGAGTCTCGGTGGTTCAGAAGACGATGGTCTGGTCGCCGTGCAGGACGACGCGGTCCTCGGCGTGCCAGAGGACGGCGCGGGAGAGCACCGCGCGCTCGACGTCGGCGCCGCGCCGCTGCAGGTCCGCGGCGCTGTCGGCGTGGGTCACGCGCACGACGTCCTGCTCGATGATCGGCCCGGCGTCCAGGTCGGGGGTGACGTAGTGGGACGTCGCGCCGACGAGCTTCACGCCGCGCTCCTTCGCGCGCCGGTAGGGCGCCGATCCGACGAACGCCGGCAGGAAGGAGTGGTGGATGTTGATGACCGGCACCCCGACGCGCGCGAGGAAGTCGGCCGAGAGCACCTGCATGTAGCGCGCGAGCACCACGAAGTCGACGTTGCCGACGAGCAGCCGCAGGAGCTCCTCCTCCGCCTCCGCACGCCGGTCCGCCGCGGAAGGCACGTGCACGAAGGGCACGCCGAACCCGCGGACGTCCTCCGCCACGGCCGTGTGGTTCGACACGACCATGGGGATGGTGACGGGCAGGTCGCCTCGCCGCACCCGCCACAGCAGGTCGAGGACGCAGTGATCGGACAGGGACACGAGCACCGCCATCCGCAACGGGACGCCGAGGTCGCGGAGCCGCCAGCGCAGCCCCACCGGGTCGAGCTCGGCGGCGATCTCGCGCCGCAGCTCCGGCATGGCGAGCGCCAGATCCGGCCGGTCGAAGACCACCCGCTGGAAGAACGCGCCACCGTCGGGATCGTCGGTGTACTGGTCGAGGGTCACGATGTTGCCGCCGAGGCGGACGATCAGCGCGCTGATCATCGCCACGAGCCCCGGCCGGTCGGGGCCGTCGACGACGAGGCAGGCGCGATCGACGGTGGCGCTCACCGGCGCGCCTCGCTCGCGGTGCGCAGCCGTTCGTCGACCCAGCGGGCGGATGCCGCGATCCCGCCGAAGGTGTAGAGGTGCACGGCCACCGGACCGAGCGCCGGCTCGGCCGCGACCCGATCGGCGAGGTCCCCGACGAACGCGTCGGGGCCGGCCGTGCCCATGAGGTTCGCGAGGGAGAAGCCGTACTTGCGCACGATCGTCGCGTTCGAGCGCACCCCGAACCGGCGCGCGAAGGCGAGCAGCCGTTTGACCCCGGCGGGGCCGGGGGTACCGACGCGGATCGGGGCGTCGACGCCGCTCCGCCGCGCATTCCGGATCCATCCGGTGACGGCGTCCGCGTCGAAGGCGAACTGCGTGATCACGCTGGGCAGCAGCCCCTGCTCGGCGATCTCGGCGGTCTTGGCGAGGAGCGCCTCCTGCAGCACCTCGGAGGCGATGTCCGGGTGCCCCTCCGGGTAGCCGGCGACGCCGACCTCCCGCACCCCGTGCGCACCGAGGAGCCCGCTGCGCACCACCGCCAGCGCGCTGTCGTACGGCCCCTCGGGAGCGGCGGGATCGCCGCCGACGACGAAGACGTGCTCGCTGCCGCCGACGTCCTCGAGCCGGGACAGGTACTCCTCGAGCTGCGCGGTCGACGCGAGGCGCCGCGCGGACAGGTGGGGGACGGGGACCAGGCCCTGGTCGAGCACGGCGCGCACCGCGCCGAGCCGGAGATCGAGGTCCTCGTTGCCGAGGAAGGTGATGTTGACGCGCGTGCCGTCGGGGATCCAGGGCCGCGCCTCGGCGGGCGCCTGGACATCCTTACCCGTCATCTCGAGCGACCAGTCCGTGAGGAGCTCGCCGACCGCGTCGACCCGGTGTCCGTCCATCGGCATGTCCACCCCTCCGCGCGTCGCTGCACGTGTCCAGTACGGAGGAATTTACCTATCGTCATACCTATCTGTCGAGAGGCAAAACATCGTCGACTAGCGTCGCAGCCGTGCCCGATTCCGTCGCCCCTCCGGTACTGAGCCACTTCGCCAGCATCGCCGTGGAGGTGGCGCCGCCGATCGATCTCGGCGCCGGTGAGGGCGAGCACCGGCGCATCGTGCCGATCCTCGGGGGGCGTGTCGAGGGCCCCCGGCTCTCCGGTCGCATCCTGCCCGGCGGCGCGGACTTCCAGGTGCTCCGCAGTCCGACGCTCACGGAGCTCGAGGCGCGCTACGCGATCGAGACCGACGACGGCGACCGCGTGTACGTCGAGAACTTCGGCATCCGCTCCGGCAGCACCGCGGACATCGCGCGGCTGGTGGAGGGCGAGCCCGTCGAGCCGTCGCGCATCTACTTCCGCTCGAATCCGAGGCTCTCCTCCGCCGCTCCCCGCTGGTCCTGGCTCGCGTCGCGCCTGTTCATCGCCCGGGGCGTGCGCCTACCCGATCGCGTCGGGCTCGAGGTGTTCCTGGTCGAATAGGTGGTCGACGCGGTCCCGTCCGGCGGTGCCCGTCCTATGGTCGTGACGTGGACCTCGACGCAGCGGGAGCGCGATCGCGCAGCGATTCGATGCGCCGGCATCACGCGAGCGCCCCTCCGGAGGCCGTCGGTCGCCTCGAGTGGGTGGTGCAGCGGGTCTCCCGCGCGCTGCAGCGCGCGGTCGATCTCGTGGCGGGCGACCACGGCATCACCGCGGCGGAGTACCACCTGCTCCTCGCGGTGAGCGACGACCTGGGCCGGTCGAACGCGGAGATCGCGAGGCTCACGTTCGTGACCCCGCAGTCCGCGAACCTGGTCCTCGCCGAACTCGAGCGTCGCGGCCTCCTCGAGCGGCGCGACGACCCGAACCACGGACGGATCCGGCAGGCACGACTCACTCCTGCGGGCCGCGAGACCCTCGACGGCTGCGTCCGGGAGATCGCCGCGATCGAGGAGCGCGTGCTGTCGACCCTGGACGACGAGCAGCGCCGGATCCTCCTGCCCGCGCTGTGGCGATCGGCGGAGACCCTCGCCGGCGGCTACTTCGGCGACGACGGTGAGGAGGCGCGCGCCGAGGCGCTCCGGCGCTCGCGGCACACGACCCGGACGACGTCGTCCTGACGCGGACGCGCGGGCGACCGCGCGCGGAGCGCACGGTTGCCCCGCACGGGCACACCCGTTATGTTGCGTTCCCACAGAAAGGTGGCTCGATGATGCGCTCGCCTCACCGCCCGTTGGACGCCCCCCGGCACCCGGGAGCCGACGTCGCGCTCGCGACGCGCGGCGCCGACGATGCCGACGACCACGCCGTGCCGGACTACGTCTGGCCGCTGAACCCGTGGGGCGGCTACCCCTTCACCCTCAAGCGGTCGTGAACCGGCGGCGCCGCTGACTCGAGCACCTCGGCAGGCCCTCCGCGCTTCGGCAGGCCGGAATGCGGCTCCAGGGCCTGCCGAAGCGGCCGCAGCCTGCTCAGGTGCTCGACGACGTGCGCCGGGGCCGCCTCCGGGCACCCCGCCCGGTGACGACGGCTGTGCGACGATCGGCGCGGATCCGGCGGAACCGCGCCGACGAGGATCGATGCTGACGAGAGGTGGCCGCATGGACGGGTTCCCGGCGCACGAGGAGCTGCTCGCCCAGGAGGCCGAGCTCCAGCTCCCCTCCTTCACGTACGACGACGCCTGGGCGCTCGGACTGCGCCTCGTCGAGCTCGCGCGCGCCGACGCGCTGCCGGTGGCGATCGACATCCGTCGAGGACGGCAACAGGTGTTCCATGCGGGGCTCGCCGGGTCGTCGGCGGACAACGACCACTGGATCCGCCGCAAGGTGCGCGTCGTCGAACGGTTCGGCACCAGCTCCCTGGCCGTCGGCCAGCTCTGGCGCGAGCGCGGCACCACGTTCGAGCAGGCGTCGGGGCTCGATCCCGCGCGGTTCGCCGCGGCCGGCGGGTGCTTCCCGGTGATCGTGCGCGGCGCCGGCCCCGTCGGCACGGCGGCCGTCTCGGGCCTGCCGCAGGTCGAGGACCATCGGCTCGTGGTCCGCGCGCTGCGGGCGCACCTCGCCGCCGTCTCCGGGTGACCGTCACATCGCCGCGTTGAGCTCCTGGATGTGCCGGAGCGCGGCGGCCTGGGCGGCCACCTCCAGCGTGACCGGTCCGCGGTAGCCGGACGCCGCGAGGACGCGGAGGAAGCCGGGCCAGTCGACGTCACCGGTGCCGGGCGCGCCGCGCCCCGGCACGTCGGCGATGTCGACGGAACCGAGGTACTCCCCCGCCCTGGCCAGCTCGCCGGCCGGGTCCTCGCCGTTCACGAGCGAGTGGTAGAGGTCGTAGTCGATCCCGAACGCGGTCGGGTCCCCGATCGCGCTCGCGATCGACAGCGCATCGGCCGTGCTGTCGACGATGGAGCCGGGATGGTCGATCCTCGTGTTCACCGCCTCGATGAGCAGCAGGACGCCGCTGCCACGCGCAGCCTCGACGGCCCGCGCCATCGCCGCGGTGACCCGCTCGAGGTTGACGGCGCGGTTCGCGCCCGGGAAGCCGACCCCCGTCGTCACGATGAGCCGCGGCGCGCCCAGGGTCACGGCGTCGTCGAGGCTGCGCCGCAGACCGTCGAGGAAGCGCGTGAGATCGGTGCCCGGGAACGTGAAGTCGCAGTACGGCTCCGCGACCACGCTCGCGACCGAGACGCCCGCGTCGTCGAGCGCCCGGCAGAGCGCCGGGACGTCCTTGTCCGAGGTGCGGAAGAGCCCGACGTGGTCGAAGCCGGCGGCGGCGACGGCGCGGACCCGGTCGGCCGGATCCGGTCCCGCCTCCGCGAAGCCGAGGTCGATGTTCGGGGCGAGGGTGAACAAGTCGCCTCCCGGATCAGCGGACCGCGCTCGCTGCTGCGAGGTCGTCGTCGATCGCGCGCTGCACCGCCGCAGGGAGGATGAAGAACTCGACCGCGAGCGGCACGGCGTCGTCCCAGTGCGTCCGCGTGCGCAGCCGCTCCGCCGCATGCGGCGCGTGCCGCTCGAAGACCTCCAGCACGGTCGCGTAGGCCGCCTCGTCCTCGATGATGTCGCCGAGGGTGCTCCGGAGGGAGAGCGCCATCGGCGGCCTCGGCGCGGGGAGCGGCACGGTCACGGTCCACTCGTGCTCCCCGCTGCCCACCTCGAACCCGGGTGAGCCGTCGGGCAGCCGGACGTGCGCGCAGCTGTTCGGCGGCACGACGGCGGAGACGCGCACCCGCTCACCATTCCGTCGCCAGCCCACCACGGCGGGGCCGTACGGCGTGCGCAGGCGCGCCTCGGCGTGGTCGAACCCGGGCAGCGGGACGGGTGCGATCGACAGCACGCGGTAGCCGGGCTCCCCGGGTCCGAGGCCCGCGAGGCCCCGGTGCAGCCAGTCGGCGACCGCACCGAATGCGTAGTGGTTGAAGGAGGTGCTCGCCGGGCTGGGCGACCCGTCCGGGCGCAGCGCATCCCACGCCTCCCACGTCGTCGTGGCGCCCATCGTGATCGGGTACAGCCAGGACGGGCACTCGGTCGCGGTGAGCAGGCGCGTCGCCGCGGCCCACTGGCCGGTCACGGCGAGGGCCTCGAGCACGAACGGCGTGCCGACGAAGCCCGTGCCGATCCGGTAGCCGTTGACCCGCACCAGCTTCGCGAGCCGGCGTCCCATCGCGAGGCGCCGCTCCTCGTCCGGGGCGAGCCCGAACACGATCGCGAGCGCGTACGCCGTCTGCGCGTCCGACACGAGCCTCCCGGACGGCGACACGTACTCGCGGCCGAACGCGGCCCGGACCTCCTCCGCGAGCCGGCGGTACCGCGCGGCGTCCTCGTCGCGGCCGAGCACCGCGGCGGCCCGCGCGACGATGTCGGCGGATCGGAACAGGAACGCCGTCGCGACCAGCTCCTTGTCCGCCTTCGCGTCGGTCGGGGCGTCCGCAGGAGCGGTGGGGTCGAGCCAGTCGGCGAACTGGAACCCGCCCTCCCAGAGGCGGTTCTCCCCCGCCAGCCGCTCGAGCAGGTCGACCCAGCTCGTCATGCTCGCGTACTGCGCATCGAGCACCCCCACGTCGCCGTAGCGCTCGTACAGCGTCCAGGGCACGATCGTCGCCGCGTCGCCCCAGGCGGCGGTCGGGGACACGGCCATGCGCGAGACGTCCGGGACCAGGAACGGCACCGTCCCGCCGATCGCGCGCTGCTCGATCGCGACGTCGGCGAGCCAGGAGGCGAGGAAGCCGTCGACGTCGAACAGTGCGGTCGCGGTCGGCGCGAACATGCTGATGTCGCCGGTCCAGCCCAGCCGCTCGTCCCGCTGCGGGCAGTCGGTCGGCAGGGAGACGAAGTTGCTGCGGGTGCTCCACACGATCGCCTCGTGCAGCCGGTCGACCAGCGGGTGCGAGGTGCGGAGGCCTCCGATCGGCTCGAGGTCGCTCGAGACCGCGACCGCGGTGAACGCCTCGGCGGGCACGTCGCCCGGCCAGCCCTCGACGCTCGCGTACCGGAAGCCGTGGAAGGTGAAGCGCGGTTCCCAGACGAACGACCCGCCGTCCGCGGTGTAGACGTCCGTCGCCGCGGCCCCGCGCTGGGACGCGCGGTCCAGCTCGCCGTCGTGCACGATCTCCGCGTGGCGCAGTGTGATCGTCGTCCCAGCGGGCAGGGAGGCGCTGATCCGCACCCGGCCGGCGAGGTTCTGACCGAAGTCCAGGATGGTGGCTCCGGACGGCGCGACGACGGCGGCGGCCACGGGCAGCTCGGCGACCGTCCGCACGGGCGGCGCCGACCGCGGGACGGGCACGACCGGGTCGCCGACGACGACGGGGGCCCACGAACCGTCGTCGAAGCCGGGGGACGACCAACCGGGCATCGCCCGCCGCGCGTCCTCGTGCTGGCCGCTGTAGATGCCGGCGGCCCGCACCGGGCCGTCCGCCATCGCCCGCCATCCCGGGCCGGTCGTGACGGTCTCGGACCGCCCGTCCGCGTAGCGGATCACGAGCTGGAGCGCCGCGCTCGGCTGCTCGCCGTAGAACGGCCTCGCATCGGCGCCGAAGCCGTACGCCTCGCTGTACCAGCCCGCCGCGAGCTCGACACCGATCGCGTTCCGTCCAGGCCGCAGGAGCGCGGTCACGTCGGTCGCGTCCTCGATCACCCGCCACTGGTACGACGTCCAACCCGGCGCCAGCGTCGCGTCGTCGACCCCCGCGCCGTTGACCTCGACCTGGGAGACGCCGTGGGCGGTCGCGTGCAGCACCGCGCGCAGGACCCGGCCGTGGACGTCGAACTCGGTGCGCAGCAGAGCCGGCTGCCCGATCCGCTCGGGCGCGGGCAGGCCGACGAGTGGCACCGACGCCCACGACTCGGGCGGCAGGAACCCTGCCGCGACGGCCCGGGGCGCGCTCCAGTCCGACGTGCTGCCGTCGGTGCCGCCGACGCGGACCCGGAGGGTGCGCTCCTCCCCCGCGGCGAGCGGCGGAAAGGGCCACGGCACGAGCGCCGAGGCGTCGCCCTCGAGACGCACGACGCGGCCATCGGCCTCGAGCTCGACCCAGGCCTGGCGCCAGTCCCGGGTGACGGTCTCGGTCACCCAGGTGACCCGGGGCGCCGCCACGGGGACGAACGGCGAGTCCGTGCGGTGCTCCAGCTTCGTGATCGCGACCAGGGGCACCGGGGCCATCGACGCTCCTTCGCATAGCTACCAACTGTTTGGTTGGGTTGTACGCTAAGCCGGACGAGGGGCGATGTCAACGAGGAGGAGGACCACGTGACGGAGGGCGAGCCGACCGACCTGGACCGAGCGAGCCGCACTCGTGCGCGCATCCTCCAGGCAGCGCGCGCCGAGTTCGCGGCAGCGGGCTTCGGGGGTGGTCGCGTCGAGCGGATCGCAGCGCGGGCCGGCAGCAACAAGGAGCGCATCTACGCCTACTTCGGCGACAAGCGCTCCCTCTTCGCGGCGGCGGTCGCCTCCGCCGTGGAGGAGCTCGGCGGCGTGGCCGTGGCGGGTCCCGACGGCCTCGGCGGCTGGGCCGAGCGCCTGTTCGACTTCATGGCCGCCCACCCCGACACCCTGCGGCTGCTGCGCTGGGCCCACCTCGAGTCCGACGCGCCCGCGGAGGAGGCCGATGAGCGGCTCGCGGAGCTCCCCCGGCCGGAGGACGCCGTCGCCCGGTGGCAGCAGCAGGGTCTCGTCTCTGCGCGGTGGGACCCGCACGACCTCGTCGTGCTCGTCCTGGGCCTGTGCGAGGTGTTCCACACGCCGCCCTACCGACCCGGCGAGCCCGGTGCCGCGGCTGTCGACGCCCGGCGCCGCGCGCTCGTCCGCCACGCGGTGTCCCTGCTGGCCGAACCCGCGCGCTGAGCGGATCCGAGCCGTCGCCCTCTCGCCAGGCCGCCCGAGCACCTCGGCAGGCTGCGCTCGCTTCGGCAGGCCGGAACGCGCCTCCAGAGCCTGCTGAAGCGATGACAGCCTGCTCAAGTGCTCGAAGCGCGCCGGAGCGTGTCAGCCGCGCAGCCGCTCCGCCGCCGCGCGGGCTCCGCGCACCGCGATCGCGACGCTCATGAGGGTGGGGTTCATGGCCGTCGCGGTCGGGATCAGCGCGTTCCCGCCGACCACGAGCCGCTCGAAGCCCCAGACGCGCGACCACGGGTCGGCGACGGAGGTCCCGTCGTCGTGCTCCCCCATGCGCATCGTGCCCTGGAAGTGCAGGCTCGACCCGTTCGGCAGCAGTCGTGGCTCTGCGATGAAGGTGCCGAGGGCACATCCGGCGCGCCCGAGGTGCTCGGTGCCCTGGGCGATCTCGGCCTGCTCCGCCTCCGTGAGCTCGTACCGGATCGTCATGTTCGGGAACCCGCGGTAGTCGAGCTCCTCGTCGTCGAAGGTCACGCCGTCCTCGAACCGCGGCCGCTTCCGCATGCCGTAGCCCATGTTGACGTAGCCCCAGCGGTTCCGGGCCGCCGGGTGCGCGGGGTCGAGCGGGAACGGCGGCCGCTCGGCGTACATGACCTGCAGTGCGAACGGGTGGTCCGGCTCGGAGAACGGGATGCGGTTCACCGCGCCGACCGGGTCCGCGGGGTTCTTGGCTCGGCGCGCGAGCTCGGCCTCGAGCTGGTCCTCCGTCGCGTGCCGGCTCATCCGCTCCTCGTCGAGCACGACGGTGGAGATCACCATCGGGTGCTCGGTGAGGTAGTGGCCGAGCGCGGTCGGTCGGATGCCTGACGCCCAGAGCAGCTGCGGCGACCGGAACGCGTCCGCCGCGACGACGACGAGGTCCGCGGCCACGTGCTCGGTCGTCCCCGAGCGGAGGTCCTCGACGGTCACCCCGGTGACCACGCCGTCCTCGTGCTCGATCCGCCGCACGAGCGTCAGGTCGCGCAGCTCGAAGCGCTCCGCCAGCGCGTTCCCCTGCTCGATCAGCGGGCCGAGGACGACATCGGTGCCGGCCCAGCGCATCGAGCCGTCCGGCTGCGGATCACCGGCGACGGGGAGCGTGCTCGGGCCGTAGCCCTCGGGCAGCTCCGCGCCGAACTCCTCCTCGAGGAGCGCGCGGATCGCGGCGCTCACGCCCGAGTCGGCGAAGGCCGACTTCTGCACGTGCAGGAGTCGCTCGGCCTCGGCGATCAGCTGCTCCCACTCGGCGTCGGGGATGAACGGGATGCGCTCGCTGAAGGCGGGCGCGGGGGTCGCGCAGGTCCAGTGCGCACCCATGCCGCCGACGTTCGTCGACGCCGCGGCTGCGGGGAAGGTCGGCGCGTGCGCGGAGCCTTCGCCGCCGAAGTCGAGGAGGTGCGTGCCCCCGCGCGCGGTGAACATGCCCTCGACCATCGCGCCCTCCGGGAGACCGAGCGACTTCCGGAACGAGCCGGCCTGCGGCCCCTGCGACCGCTCCCGCGCGCGCTCCTTCTCCTCCGGGTCGGGGATGTTGCGGACGCTCTCACCGGGGATCGCGGTCAGGCGAGGTCCCGCCTCGAACATGACGACGCTGGCATCCGGCACCGACTCGAGGATGATCCGCGCGTAAGCGGATCCGATCGGGCCGCTGCCGACGATTGCGACGGTCGGGCGGACGGGCATTCGGGACTCCTTCTCGAGTGGTTCAGGCGATGGACGGTTCAGGGCTCGCGCCGACGTGGGTGTCCGGCAGGCGGCCCGCGGGCAGCAGCACGGAGGCCACGATGCCGAGCGCGTAGGTGCCGGCGAGGGCGAGGAAGATCGGCGAGAACACGCCACGGTAGATCGCGGCGACCTGCGTCTGCAGCGCATCAGGAGCGGCGTGCACGACTGCGGGCGTGAGCGACGTGGGGTCGAGCCCGGTCGGCAGGAGGGCCGCCACGCCGAAGCCGATCACGCCGCCGATGACCGCGGTCGCGATCGTCGCCCCGACCGAGCGGACGAGGTTCACGGCGGCGGTCACGGACCCCATCTCACGCTCGGGCGCAGCGCTCTGCACCACAGCGACGATGAGGCTCATGAACGCGCCCGTGCCGAGGCCGACGACGCCCATCATCACGGTGGGAACCCAGAGCGGGAGTCCGACGGGCAGCAGCGACATGACGAGGAGGCCGGCTGCGCCGAGGGCGGTGCCGATCAGCGGGAAGGCCCGGTAGTGCCCGGTCCGGCTGACGAGCCAGCCGGAGACCAGGTTGCTGACGAGCATGCCGAAGACCGTCGCGATGGGGACCAGGCCCGACACCGTCGCGCTGGTCCTGTACGCCATCTGGAAATAGGTCGGCAGGTAGGCCGTGATCGAGAAGAGGCCGATGCCGACGATGGCGGAGACCGCGCTTCCTGCGGCGATCGTGCGATGCGCGAAGAGCCGCAGCGGGACGATCGGGGCGGCCGCCCGCGATTCGGCGACCCCGAAGGCCGCGAGCGCGAGCACGGCGACGATCGCGGCGACACCTGCCGAGGGCGCGAGCCGCGCGTCGCCCACCCACGTCGCCGCCATCACGAGCGCGGCGAGTCCGACGGTCATCGTGACCGCGCCGGCGGTGTCGAACCGAACGCGCTCACCGTGGCCCGGCAGATGCGGGACCGCGACGACGGCGAGCACGAAGGCCACGATGCCGACCGGCACGTTCACCCAGAACACCCACGGCCAGCCCCACGTGTCGGTGATGACCCCGCCGAGCACGGGTCCGACGAGGATCGCGACCGGGAAGGCGGCGCCGATGATCGCCATGTACTTCGGCCGCTGTCGGGGCGTCGTCGTCCTCGCGATGATCGTCTGCGAGAGCAGCTGCAGCCCGGCGGAGCTCATGCCCTGCACGACGCGCGCGCCGATGAGCCACGCGATGTCCCGGGCGAAGCCGCACGCGAGCGACGCGGCCACGAACAGCAGCAGGGACGCGAGGAAGACGGACCGCGCGCCGACGACGTCACCGAGGCGGCCGATCACGGGCAGCAGCACGGTGCTGGCGAGGGTGTACCCGACGACGATCCAGCTCATGTGTTCGAGGGCGCCGAGCTCCCCGGCGACGGTGGCGAGCGAGGTGGCGACGACGGTGTTGTCGAGGGCGCCGAGGAACGAGACGGCGAGGAGTGCGACGAGCAGTGCGCGGAATCGCGCAGCGGAGAGCGGCATGGCGGAGAGCCCGATCGATCGGGCAGTCGACGCGACCGACTGTGCCCCCGTCGCCGGATTCCGACGGGGAACGGGCCGAGGCCCCAGCGCCACGATCATGGTATCCCGACTTCCGCACGAAAACAACAAAACGCAGGTCGACCGTGCCAGAATCAAGCATGACTCGCGACGCCGCGCTGCGCTTCGGCGCACAGACCGACGAGGTCGTGAGCCTCCTCCGGATCGTCAATCTCGTCCGCACAGGAGAGGCGCAGACCCGTCCGGAGATCGGACGGTTGACCGGCCTCGGCCGTGGCGTCGTCGCGCAGCGGGTCGAGACCGCCATCGAGATGGGCTTCATCGAGGACGGCGAGTTCGGCCCGTCCTCCGGCGGCCGGGCTCCGCGGACGCTGCGGTTCCGCGCCGACCGTGGCGCGATCGTCGTCTGCGCCCTCGGTGCGCTCCACATCCGGGTCGGGCTCGCCCGGCTCGACGGGGAGATCATCGCCAGCGACCACCGGCTGTGGGACATCGCCGAGGGGCCCGAGGCGACGCTGGACGTCACCCTCGCGATGGTGGACGACCTGCTGGAGCGGGGCGATGCGCCCGAGGTCTGGGCGGTGGCGGTCGGCGTCCCCGGCCCGGTCGACTTCGAGCACGGCGTCCCGGTCGCCCCGCCGATCATGCCCGGCTGGAACGGGTACGACGTCCGAGGTCGGTTCGAGGACCATCTCGGCGCACCCACGTGGGTGGACAACGATGCCAACCTGCTCGCACTCGCGGAGCGCGCGCGACGCGGCGACGGCGGGCTGGACCTCATCTACTGCAAGGTCGGTACCGGCATCGGCGCGGGGCTGCTCACCCGGGGCAGGATCCACCGTGGCGCGAACGGCGCGGCCGGCGACTTGGGCCACGTGCGGCTGCCGGGGTCGTCGGCCCGCTGCCGATGCGGCAAGCGCGGGTGCCTGGAGGCGGAGGCAGGCGGCTGGGCGATCGTGCGGGACGCGGAGTCGGCCGTCGCGGCGGGTGCCGAGGGCGTGCTGTCCTCGCTCGGCGCGCTCACGCCCGAGGCGGTCGCGATCGCGGCGAACCACGGGGACGCGCTCGCGATCTCGCTCGTCGAGCGCTCGGCGAGGCGCGTGGGCGAGACGCTCGCGTCGCTCGTGAACCTGTTCAACCCGAGCACGATCGTCATCGGGGGCGCCGTATCGGCCGCGGGCGAGACGTTCCTGGCTCAGGTGCGTCAGCGGGTCTACGAGCTGTCGCTCCCGCTGGCCACCCGCGACCTCGTGATCACCCGGTCCCACGGCGATGAGCGCGAGCCGCTCCGAGGCGGCGCGCAGCTCGCGATCGAGGAGCTCTTCGAGGCCACGTTCCCACGCTGGTTCGCGGCGGGCCGCCCGACGATCGAGCGGATCGCCCAGGTCGCCTGACCGGGCCACCGCCCGGCCGGTGCGGAACCACCACCGGTCTCACTGCCTCGAGACCACCCCGCACCCTTCGCGCAGGTCGGAGTGATCTCGAGGCTCGCACGCGCTCGCACCTCGATCACCGGAGGGACGAGAGCGAAGCGGGCCCCCACACCGCGCTAGGAGCGCACCTCGGTCCACCGCGAGCCGTCCGCGGCGCTCGCCTCCACCGCGGCGAGCGTCCGCTGCACCGACAGCCCCTCCGCGAATGTCGGATGCGGATCCGTCCCACCGTCGATCGCGCGGACGAGGTCGACCACCTGGTGCGTGAAGCCGTGCTCGTAGCCGAGCATGTGGCCCGCGGGCCACCACGCGGAGACGTACGGGTGCTCCGGCTCCGTGACGAGGATCGTGGTGAATCCCTGCACCACGGCCGGGGCGGCCCGGTCGTAGTAGCGCAGCTCGTTGAGCCGCTCGAGGTCGAATGCCAGGGCTCCGTCGGTCCCGGACACCTCGATCGTCAGCGCGTTCTTCCTGCCGGTCGCGAAGCGCGTCGCCTCGAACGACGCGAGCGCGCCTCCGTCGAGCCGCCCGCTGAAGAGGGCGACGTCGTCGACGGTGACCGGCCCGGTCTCGCCGGTGGCCGTGCCCGCGAACCCGGCGCGCTCCCCCACGACGGGTCGCTCCTTCACGACGGTCTCGGTCGTCCCGGACACCGCGACGACGTGCTGCCCGGTCACGAACTGCGCCATGTCCACGATGTGCGCGCCGATGTCGCCGAGCGCTCCCGAGCCCGCGTGCTCCTTCTGCAGGCGCCAGCCGAGCGGCACCTCGGGGTCGACGAGCCAGTCCTGCCGATAGGCCGCCCTGACCTGCTGCACCTTCCCGATCCGCCCCTCGGCGACGAGATCGCGGAGGAGGGTGACCGCGGGGACGCGGCGATAGGTGAAGCCGACCATCGCCCGGACGCCGCGCGGCCGGGCCCGCTCGGCCGCCGCGGCCATCGCCTCGGCCTCCCCGACCGAGTTCGCGAGGGGCTTCTCGCAGAGCACGTGCTTGCCGGCGTCGAGCGCTGCGATCGCGATCTCCGCGTGCGAGTCGCCCGGGGTCACGATGTCGACCACGTCGATGTCGTCCCGGGCGATCACCTCCCGCCAGTCCGTCGCCGCTTCGCCCCAGCCCCAGTGGCGCGCGGCCTCGGCGACGGCTTCGGCGTTCCGCCCGACGAGCACGGCCGTCTCGACGCCATCGGGCAGGTCGAAGACGCGGGGCGCCTGCCGCCACCCGACGGAGTGGGCGGCGCCCATGAAGCCGTAGCCGATCATCGCGACGCGCAGCGTCATGCGAGCACGACCTCGCGCGCGACGGGGACCCGGTTCGTGACGTACCGCTGCGGCGCGATCTGCATGTACAGGAGGCGCATGGTCAGGACCACCTCGACGGTGACCTTGGCGCCGGGGGCCGGCACCTCGTCCAGACGGGCGACGACGTCCGGCCGGTCCGCCACGTACCAGAGGGTGTCCCACTGCTCGGGCAGCTCGTCGACGGTGTAGGAGCGGCCCCCGAGCTCGAACCGGATGCGGTCCTTCGGCACCGGGACGCCGTTCACGGACATCTCGACCCCGTCCACGGCCGACAGCCAGAGGCTGCGGTACCACGGGATCTGGACGGAGACGGCGATCCCGTCTTCCGTCCTGCGGACGTTCTCGGGCTTGAACAGGGAGTTGTGGGTGGCCATCGGATCAGTCCTCGAGGTCGGTGGTGGTGGCTGAGGTCGGCGGCTGCGTCACGGCCGGAGCTCCAGGAGGAACACCGACCGCGGAACGAGGTCGAGATCGAGCTGGACTTCGCCTGCATCGGACACCCGCGCCTCGGAGGGGCCGTCGACGGTTCCGTTGATCGACGTGCGCGTGACGCGCACCGTGCGGCCGGGCCAGGGCAGGTTGCGGATGTCGACCCGCGCGGACTCGACGCCCGCCGATGCCAGCGCTCGCCGCTGCGGAGGCAGGGTGAGGCCGAGCTCGATGCGCTCGGCACCGATCGGGATGCGGAACGTGAAGCGGTCCTCGGCCCGTTCGGCGAGCGCCGAGTCGGGCGCGACGTAGTTCGCGACGAGCACGCGCACCACGTCCCCGTCGCGACCGGCCGCGCAGGCGAGACCCGACTCGTCCCCGCCGATGACCGCGAGGCGGCGGCCCCTCAGCGCGCGTCCGGCGAGCGCGAGCGCGCGGGAGCGTTCGTCGGGAGCGCCGTCCGCCGCGCCGACACCGGCCGGATCGACGAATCCGTAGTGCGGGTCGCGCCCGCTGTCGGCCCGGAAGAAGAAGGCGTGGTCGATGACGGTGTCCTGCAGGTAGACCGCCGTCGCGGCCTGGAACGCGCCCTTCTCCGCCGCCGGCGCAGAGCTGCTGGGCACGGCGAGGTAGTTCCAGTAGCTGAGCGTCAGGTCGGTGTCGGTGAAGCCGTATCGGTCGAGCAGGGCCCGCAGCTCGGCGGCGACGAAGCGGTAGTCGAGGGGGTCGCGACTGCCGTCGGTGAACCAGAGGAAGGAGAAGAAGTCCAGTGGCAGGTCGTTCGCGCGCACGAACTCGAGGAAGCCCTCCCGGTACGGGGCGCCGGCCTCCAGCGGGAAGGCGGTCGCCGGCCCGCCCACCGTCAGGGTCGGGTCGACCCGGCGCACCGCCTCGCAGAACGCCCGGTACATGGCGAAGAACTCCTCGGGACGTCCCGCGAAGTGCAGCGGCCCGAGGTCCGGCTGGTCCCCGAACTCCCAGATGCGGATCGGCTTCGACGGGCCGCCCGCCCACCCCTGCGCGTAGTGGCGCACGATGTGCTCCACCACGCGGCCGTACAGGTCGACGTCCTGCGCGGGGAGCTTGTTGGAGGGGATCGAGCTGGCCACCGTGAACATGACCTCGGCGCCGATCGAGTGCACGGCCTCCACCCACTGGTCCGTCGCCGCGAAGTGGTAGCTCGCCGGATCGTCGACGGGAGCGTCCCAGTCGGGGAACAGGCTCTCGGGGTTGTTCTGCGTATCGAGCCGGGAGACCCAGTCGAACGACCGCACGACCGTGACCCCCGCTTCACGCCACAGGGGCGTCATGTCCGGGAACTCCGCGTGCCCGACGGCCGGGCCGGGGATCCCCCCGACGCCGTTGAGCGGTCGGAAGGCGCGCTCGTCGGAGGCGTCGACCACGAGCAGCCGGGTGGAGGGAGCCGGCGCGGGCGCGCCGGCGGCGGACGATTCGACGGTGCTCGACACGAGCATCTCCTTCAGTGCGAGGGGCCGGTCGGGCCGGTCAGTAGGGCATCCGCAGCAGGCGGTTCGCGTACTCGTTCGCGATCGGCTCGTCGTGACGGAGGTGCTCGATGCGAGCGCGGTACGCCTCCGGGGTGACGGAGTCGAACTCCTCGAGCATCGACTCGATCGAGCGGTCGTGGACCGCGCGCACGCGCGGGAGGCGGCGCTTCATGAACTCGAGCTGGGCGTCGCCGAGGGACTGGTCCTTCGCGAGCTCCTGAGCGAGGACGACGCCGTCCTCGATGCTCATGGCGGCGCCCGATCCCAGGTACGGCGTCATGGTGTGCGCCGCGTCGCCCATGATCATCACGCGTCCGCGGAACCACGGGTACGGCACCCACACGGTCGAGTAGGGCGTGTAGGCGACGTTCTCGGCGTGCCGCACATCCTCCAGCGCGTCGGCCAGGAACTCGGATCCCCCGGTCAGGGCGACCGCCCGATCGTGCATGATCCGGGCCATCTGCTGCGGGTCGTACCGAGGGCGCCCCTCCTCCGCCACCGTCAGGACCATGTACATGGTGTCCGCCGACAGGGGCGTGAGCATGATCTTGCCGCCGCGGCCCTGGCAGATGATCGGCTGCATGAGCCTGCGGCGGTTCGGGAGCCCCGCACGCCACGCCACGCCGCCGAGCGGGCGGGGAGCGTACTGCTCGCCGAAGTACTCGCGGCGGATCTGCGAGTGGAGGCCGTCGAACCCGAGGACGAGGTCGTAATCGGCCCGGTCGCCGCTGCTGAACGTGACGACCGCCTTGTCGTCGTCCGGGGCCACAGCGGCGACGGTCGTGCTCATCCGGAAGGTGCAGCCGTTGTCGACGGCGTGCTTCGCCGCCAGCTCGAGGAAGGCCATCCGCGACATCGTCACGCAGCCCGGGAGTCCCTCGTCCCGGGTGCCGTAGCTCATCGTGCTGAGCAGGTTGCCCTCGGAGTCGTAGTTGTCGATCCCCGGCGCCGGGTGACCCACCTCGAGGACCTGGTCCAGCAGGCCGATCTCCCGTACCGCTCGCAGGCCGTTGATGCGGAGGCCGAAGCCGACGCCGGCGACGCTGATCTCCGGCTTGTCGTCGATGACCTCGACCCGAGCACCGATCCGGGCCATGGCCGAGGCGGTCGTCAGACCGCCGATGCCCGCACCGACGATCAGGATCCTGAGGGGCTCCCCCACGGTCTAGTCCTCGAGGTCGGCGGCGGTGGCGTACGGCACCGGCGGCTTCGGCTGCAGCTGCTGCACGGTCGACGGGCTGTACGGGTGGCTGGTGTCGGTGGCGGGCTCGTCGGCGGGCGGCATGAAGACCGGCTTGCCGTCGTCGCCGAAGTACATGAGGTCGAGATCGAAGGCGCCCTGGTTCTTCTCGCCGAACGCGACCCAGTTCTCCTCGAACGGTGCACGGGCGAGCTCGAAGCAGCGGAAGTGCCAGAACCTCCACTCGCCGTCCTGCTTCAGGAAGTCGATCTCGTACTTGCACCACACCCAGTGCGCCCAGACCTTCTTGCCCTGCACCTCCTTCGGCGAGTACATGTCCGGGAAGGCCTCGGCGACCGCAGGGTCGGTCAGCCCGGATTCGGTGCCGGCCATGAGCCAGACACCGCGGGCCGTCTCGGCGTCCCCGGCGACCTCGATGACCGGGGTCGTGGTGGCGTGGAGGATGAGCTTGCCGACCGGCGACGGGCGGCCGCGGTGGTAGCGCGTGACGCTCTCCCAGGTCGTGTAGACGCCCGCATTCGTGTACTGCGCGCGGATGCCCGGGGTGCCCTCCTTCACCCACAGCGGGATGATCTGCTCGTCCTGGAACGCGTTGTGCAGGAACATGTAGCGGTTGAAGAGGTTCTCCACCTCGCCGCGGTCGGCGGCGCGGCGGGCGAGCAGCGTGGTGGCGGCGAGCTCCTCGCGGAGCCTGGCGACCTCCGCCTCGAGCGAGGTCGGGTCGACGACGTCGGTCATGGCTCGGTTCTCCTTCGTTCCGGTCTGATCAGGCTGGGACGCCGACGGCGTCCTCGATGGAGCGGCGCAGCAGGGCGTGCTGCTGCTGGACGAGCTGGACCGGGTCGACCTCGCCGAGGTCCTGGAAGGCGTGGCCCTCCCACTCGCTCGAGAAGTAGCCGGTGTACCCGCCCTCGACGAACTGCCGCACGATGCGCGCGGTGTCCATCGCGGGCTCCTGCCCGTCCGGCGTGATGTCGTAAAACTTCGCGTGCACGTGGAAGATGCGCGGCATGATGTCGAGCCACTCCTCCGGCGCGACGAGGCCGTGCATGTTGAACGCGAGGCGGGTGAACGGCCCGAAATCCGTGGGGTCGACGCCCTCGCCGGTCAGGTAGTCCTCGAACTTCTGGTTCCGCACGTGCATCGGCGTCGGCTCGTGCCAGATCTCGTTCATCACCGGGAAGTGCCGCTCGTGGAGGCCCATCCGCGACAGCTGCCGGAGCAGGGTCGGCGACAGGCTGTGCATCGTCGACGAGAAGTCGGCGGTGAAGCCGAGCCGGTCGGAGTCGAGCTCGTCGTACATCTCGCGGACCCGCACGATGTTCGGGTCGTTCGGCCCCGAGGGCGCATGGATCTCGAGAGCGAGCTTCTGGTCGTAGCGCTCCGCGAGGGGCAGGAGGCCGCGCAGCAGCTCCCTGCCGTGCGACCGGATCACGATCCGCTTGAAGCCCAGCTCGTGCGCCGACTTCAGCTGACGGGCGAGGAACTCGTGCTCCTCGTCCGGCGTCATGTCCCGGTCCTTGCGGCGGCCCATGTCGAGGTTCGTGCCGACCGCGCTCGGCTCGAGGCCGTAGCGCTCGATCGAGTCGCGCCACAGCTTCACGAAGTCCGCGTCGACGTCGGGGTAGGTGCGGTTCATCTGCGCGAAGTTGAACTCGACGCCTGGGCCGAGCCCTTCCTCCGCTGCGGCGCGGATGAGCGTCTCCGGCGTGTAGAGGCCGGCCGCGAACTCGCTCGTCAGCGAGTAGAGGGTGATGCCGAGCTTGATCCCGGTGCCGGCGATGCCGGTGTCGTCCGTCATGGTGTTCCCCTCGGGTCAGTGGACGGGCTGCGCGAGGTGCGCGGCGAGCTGCGCGCGCGCCGTCGCGGAGTCCGTCGTCATGCGGGAGCCGGCGGCCTCCGCGGCGGAGCGCTGCACGGCCTGCTCCCCCGCGATCACCTCGAACGGGCTCTGCCACGAGTTCCAGTGCCACCCCTCGTACTCGGACGAGACGGCGCCGTCGTACCCCTGCTCGACGAGCAGCCGGATGAGGTCGCGGACGGGGACCGACGGCTCCTCGCCGTGCTCGTCGATCCCGAAGTGCTTGCCGTGCACGTGGCGGATCCACGGCATGATCTCGAGCCAGTCGTCGACCCGGGCCGGGCCGAAGAGCCCTGTCGCGTTGATGCCCATGTCGACCCCGAGATCCGGGCGCCCGTGCTGCGCCGCCAGGCCGATGAACCGGCCGAACCGCTGGCCGTGCTCGGCCTGGTCCGCGGGCGGTCCCGCCTCGAAGAACTCGTTCCAGAGGTCGACGACCGCGGTCAGCAGCGACTCGGGCGCACCGCGGCGGCGATAGGCCTCGATGAGGGACGGGGCGAAGCCGACGGTCGTCGCGCCCCAGTCGGCGGTGAAGCCGAGGAACGGCGAACCGACCTGCTCGTACCGGTCCCGCAGGGCGAGGATCCTCGGGTGCGACGCGTACTGGTCGGCGTGCACCTCCAGGGCGAGCGTGACGCCGTACCGCTCGGCGACCGGGGCGAGCCGCTCCATCGAGTCCGGCTCGAGGGAGATCTGCACGCGTGCGATCGGGAACCCGAGGCGCGCGGCGGCCTCGATCTGGCGCCGCATGTACTCGATCAGCTCGTCCTGGTCGAGCAGGCGATCGCGATGGATGCCGATGTCGGCGTTGATGGCGAGCGACGTCGGTACCAGCCCGACCTCGGCGACGAGGTCCTTGAACCAGCCGACGTAGGCGTCGTCGAGGGCGGGGAACCCGCGGAAGCTCGAGAAGCCGACGATCTCCAGCCCCGGGCCGAAGCCGTCGGCGGCGACCTTGCGGATCAAGCCTTCGAGGTCGACCTGCCGGCCGTGGAAGGCCCGGGTGAAGCTGTACAGGGTGACGCCCTGGACGGGCGAGCCGAGCTCGGTCACGAGACGGCCTCCTTCGCGCTGCTGGCGGCCATGGTCTTCGTGTCGTGCTCCTCGATCCGGAGCACCTCGTCGTCGCCGATGACGATGTAGGGGATGTAGAGCTTCAGCTCGACATCGACGCGGTGCTCGCCACCGGGCTCGACAGGCAGAGCGCCGGTGACGACGGCGGAGTCGAGCGGGAACCACCAGTCGTCGGACCGCTGCGCGAGCTCGGCGATCGGGTGGGTCTCGCCGTTCATGGTCCAGGTGAGCGAGTCGGCCGGCGCGGGAACGCCGTCGACGGCCAGTGACACCTCCGAGATGCAGGACGCCGGGATGGCGCGGTACCACGGGATGCGCACCTCGACGGCGGCGTGCTCGCCGTCCGTGGTGAGCGTCCCTTGCTCGATGATGCGGTCGGGGATCACGGGGTTCCTCCTCAGGCCTGCGCGGCGAGGTCGCGGATGAGGGCGGTGGAGGCCGCCGACTCGGTGGTCGGGTAGTACTCGAGGCCGATCGGGCCGTCGTAGCCGGAGGCGCGGAGGATGCGCAGCGCGTTCGCCCAGTCGATGGCGCCGGTGCCGGGCTCCCCTCGGCCGGGCGCGTCCGCGATCTGGACGTACTTGACGGTGTCGCCTGCGCCGGCGAGCTCGGTCGCCTCATCCTCGCCCTCGACGGTCATGTGATAGAGGTCGTAGAGGATCCCGAAGAAGGGCGAGTCCACGCCGCGCGCGATGTACGCGGCCTCGGCGGTGCGGTCGAGCAGCGAGCCGGGGTGGTCGACGCGGCCGTTCACGGCCTCGAGCACGAGCGTGATGCCCGACCCGTCGATCTGCGCGATCGCCTTCCGGTAGATCTCGACGAGCTTGTCGAGCTGGACCTGCCGCTTCCAGCCGCCGAACCCCGTCCCGCTGCCGACGACGATGCGCGGGCAGCCGAGCTCCTGCGCGATCGCGACGCCCTCGTCGAGCTTCTGGTAGAACGCGGAGTGGTCCCACGGCGGGATCATGAACTGGGTGCGCGGCTCGGAGAGCTGCGCCGTCAGCTGCACGCCCGTCTCCTGGAGCGCCGCCTTCAGCGCCGGGAGGTCCTTCGGCTTCGCGGGCGCGTCGACACCGGTCGGGCCCCAGATCTCCACGGCCGTGAAGCCAACGGCCGCCGCGGCTCGGACGCGGTCCTCGTAGGCACCCGCCTCGGTGAAGAGGAGTTCGATGTTGGGCGCGAGCTGGTACATGGCTTCCTGTCGGTCGATCGGTGGGTCGGTCAGGCGTGGGCGAGCGCGGCGTGCATGCTCGCGCGGATGAGGTCGTGCTGGCGGCGGACGAGCACGAGCGGGTCCACCTCACCGAGCTCGGCGAAGGCGTGCCCCTCCCACTCGCTCGACCAGTACCCGCGGTACCCGCCCTCGACGAAGACGCGCACGTGCTCGGGGTAGTCGATGGCCGGCTCCTGGCCCGCGTCGTCGATGTCGTAGAACTTCGCGTGGACGTGGAGGATCTGCGGCATGATGTCCGCCCACTCGCGCGGATCGACGTGGCCGTGCATGTTGAACGCGAGGTGCGCGAACGAGCCGAGGCGCCCCGGATCGAAGTCGCGGCTCCGCAGGTAGCCGATGAACTCCTCCTGGCGCTCGCGCATCGTGGCATCGGTGACCCAGACGGCCTGGAGGCGGTCGACCGCCTCCTCGTCGAGACCCGCCCGGCGCACCGCGGTCAGCAGGCTCGGCGACATCGCGTGCATGGTCGAGGAGAAGTCGGCGACGAACCCCAGGAGCGGTGAGTCGAGCTCCGCGTAGGTGTCGCGGACCTTCTGGATCGTCGGGTCGTTCGGGCCCATCGGCGCGTGGATCTCGTAGGCGAGCTTGAGGTCGAGCCGCTCCGCCACCGGGAGCAAGCGGCGCAGCAGCTCGGGCTTCGCGCTCTGGATGCGGACGAGCGGGAAGCCGAGGCGCTTCGCGCCCTGCAGCATCAGCTCGCTGAAGTCGAACTCCTCGTCCGGCGTCATGTCGCGGTCGCGGCGCCTGCCCATGTCGAGGTTCGCTCCGAACGCGGACTCCACGAAGCCGTGCCGGTCGAACGAGACCCGCCAACGCGCCACGAACTCGTCCGAGACGACCGGATAGGTCGGCAGGACCTGGGAGGCGACGATCTCGATGCCCGGCCCGATGCCGAGCTGCGCGACCCGGTCGAGGAGGCCGTCGAAGTCGAACCAGCCCGCGCGGAACTCCGCGCTCGCGGAGTAGAGCGTGAGTCCGAGCTGGAACGGGTCGCTCGCGTCGGCGACCGGCGGCGCCTCCACGCTCGTCAGCGCCGGCGCGGCCTCGTCCCGGTCCGTCACCGCCAGCGTCAGCGCCTGGTGGACGACGTTGGGCACGTACATCCCGGGGCCGCCGTCCTGCCCTGGTGCGATCTGCATGTAGGGCAGCCGCAGCTCGCCGTGCACGACGACCTCGTGCTGCTCGCCGAGGTCCGCCGGCCTGTCGCGCCGGATCACGAGCAGCGGATGCGACTGGAGGTACCAGAGCACGTCGCTCTGCTCCGGGAGGTCGGCCATCGCGTACCGCACGCCGTCGAGCTCGAACGCGAGATCCGCCTGGGGCACGGCCTCACCGTCGATCGTCACGGTGATGGACCCCACGCTCGAGAGCCAGAGGCTCCGGTACCACGGGATCGTGAGCCGCAGCGCCAGCCCATCGGGGTGGCTGCGGAGGCTCGAGGCGTCGACCAGTCCGTTCGGCATGGGCTCCTCTGTTCCGCCCCGGCTGCGTCGCCGGCGACGCTCGGACTGTAGCAGTGATTATGTCGTTTTCATACCGAAGTCGATCGATGCGTCGCGGAAGCGGGTCTCGACGAGTCGACGGTGCGCGCGCGTCCGATCGAGCCCGGACACGGAGGCGGGCTCCCACTCGTGGCCGCCCCACTCGCTGCACACCACACCCGCGAACCCCGCCGCGAACAGGCTGTCGAGCACTGCGCCGACCTCGCCGTCGAGGTCGGCCTCCGCCGATTCGAGGTCCCACCACGTCAGGTGCACGGAGGCGATCCACGGCACGAGCGGAAGCCACGCGGCAGCAGGGGTCGAGCCGAAGCGGGTCAGCGCGGTGACGAGGAGCCCGTGGACCTCCGGGGAGCTCGAGGGATCGGCGAGCAGCGGCAGCACCCTCGCGGCGAGGCTCCCGTCGCGGAAGGCGCCGGCGATGCCGGCCACGACGGAGGTCGGGAGCCCGCGCACCTCGAGCGCACGCAGGTACCCCGGCGGCGCGCCGGCCATGAGCGCGCTCGTGTCCAGCAGCAGTCGGACGCCCGTCACACCGCTCCGCTGAAGATCGTCGACGCGCGCCAGGAGCCGGGGCCCACCCGGATCCTCCGGCCCCTGCACCTCCTCGAGCAGCAGGACGCCCGTGCCGTCGGCGTGCTGCGCCGCGCGCTCCAGCACCGACCAGGGCAGCACGCCGAACGGCACCCGGACGCCCACCGCCCCGAGGACCGCCGCCGCGTCGAGCTGCGCGCGGAGCTGAGCGAGCGCCGCCTCCTCGTCGATCGTCCGGCCCGGCGCGGGGGTGAGGTCGGCGCCGCCGCCGAGGAGCGAGACCGCACCGCCCTCGTCGCGCACGACCCCGGCGGTGCGCGCCACCTCCGCGGGCTCGAGGCGGGGGAACGAGCGGAAGTGCTGGGCGGCATCGATCTCGACGACGCCCGTCACGCCGGAACCGAGGACGTCCCGCAGCAGCTCGTCCGGCGATCGTGCCGCCGCGAGCAGCTCGTTCGTGAGCGCGAACAGCGTCACCGCCCATCTCGGTCCACCGCTCGGCATCACGCCGCGACCTCGACCGGGACGGTCCCCCGCGACTCCTGCAGGACCTGCAGCGATCCTCCGCCCGGCCCCGTCAGGAACGGCAGATGGAGCCGGACGCGCAGCGCCACCTCGACGGCTCCCGACAGCGACCACCCGCTCCAGGCGAGCGTCAGCCGGTCCTGGACGAACCAGTACCGATCCACGAGCGTCGCGAGCTCGCCGACCGGCAGCAGGCGCCCGTCGAGCTCGACGCGCAGGTCGGGCACCGCTCGGCCGTCGACGAGCAGCGCGACCGACACCACGGCGGACAGCGGCATGCTCCTGAACCAAGGCAGCCCCACCGCGAGCCGGCACCACGGGCCCACGGACAGCACCGCGCCCCGCAGCGCGTGCTCGGCGAGCGTCATGAGGCTTCCGCCGAATGGACCGTCATCGTCGCCCGCCGTTTCCGCCGTGGATCAGCAGAACGGACCGTACCCGACTCCAGTACGCTGCGCAGCCAGGGTCGATCGGCGCGACGGAGCGCTGACGGGGAGGCGACATGGCGCACGGCAACCGCGAGCTCGTCACCGAGTTCGCCCGCATCTTCTACACCGAACGCGATCCGCGCACGGCGTTCGCACGGTTCGTCTCGCCCGACTACATCCAGCACAACCCGGGGCTGGAGGACGGCCCCGAGGCCGCGGTCGAGGGTCTCGAACCGAAGTTCCGCGCCGAGGGCGCCCGCTTCGAGATCCAGCGGATCCTCGTCGACGGGGACCTCGCCGTGGTGCACGTGCGGGCGAGCCGCCCCGGCGCCCCTCCCGCCGCGGTGGCGGACTTCTACCGGATCGCCGACGGTCTGCTGGTCGAGCACTGGGACGTGCTGCAGCCCGTGCCGGCCGAGTCCGCGAACCCGCATCCGATGTTCTGATGGCGGCGGCACCGCTCCTCCCGCGTCTCGACGCCCCGGACACCGGGCCGACCGCGCCCGAAGCCGGGAGCATCAACGGATTTCCTTATGCCCGAGATCCGCAACTATTATGTTGATTTCGAGCGGAACACGTGTGAGGCTGACCGCGTCCCGAAGGGGCGACCGGCCGGATGTCCTGCCAGGCCGGTCACAGACGACGAGGTCTCACGGAAGGCTGGCCATGCCACAGCACATCACCACGCGAGTCCGCCGGGCAGCAGCCGTCGCTGCTGCCGCAGCGGTCGTGGGCGTCTCGCTCACCGCCTGCTCGGGCGGTACCGCCTCCGGCTCCGGCAAGGAGCCGCAGACGATCACGTTCGCGTTCTCGGAGGCGAACACGAAGGACACCTCCTTGGCGGATGCGGCCACGGCCTACGAGAAGCTGCACAAGGGTGTCACGATCACCATCCAGAAGCTGCCGGCGGAGAGCGTCGCGCAGGCGATCGCGACGCGGGTCCAGGGCGGCAACGCCCCTGACGTCTTCGCCGCGGAGTCCGGGGTCGGTCAGGTGAACGCGATCCAGCCGTGGGCCAAGGCGGGCCTGCTGCTGCCGCTCACCGACCCGGCGATCAAGAGCGCGCTCGAGCCTGCCGGGCTCAGCCAGTTCGAGTACAACGGCAAGATCTACGCCGTCTCCCGCGGCAGCGGTCTGAACGGCATCATCTGGAACGGCGACGCCGCGAAGCAGGCGGGCATCGACCTGTCGGGCACGTCGACGTTCCAGGACGTGCTCGCGGCATGCGACACCGCGAAGTCGAAGGGCAAGACGCTGTTCGGCCTCGCCGGCGCGGTGCCCCCCAACCCCGGCTTCCTCGCGCAGATCATCGCCAGCTCGGTGGTCTACGGGCCCGACCCGAACTGGAACTCGGAGCGCGCGGCCGGCAAGGTGAAGTTCGCGACGACGGACGGCTGGAAGACGACGCTCTCGTCGATCGAGACGATGTACAAGCGCGGCTGCTTCCAGCCGGGTGCGACCGGAGCCGGCTTCGACGCGCTGACCAACGGATCGGCGTCCGGGAAGTTCTTCGGGTTCTTCGCGCCCGGCGGTGCCGCAGCGAGCGTGAACGCTGCGTCCGGTGGTCACGTGCACCTGACGGTGCTGCCGTTCCCGTCGCCGACCGGCACGACGTACGCCTCCATCAGCTCGGACCAGGTGCTCGCGGCCAGCGCGAAGACGAAGAGCCCGAAGCTCGTGCAGGACTTCCTGAAGTGGATCGCGGGCCCCGACGGCCAGAAGATCGTCTCGCAGGGCGTCGGCTACCCGGTGGGCACCAAGGACGCCAGCGCGCTCCCCGACACCTACAAGCCGGTCGCGTCAGTGCTCACCTCGACCGACGTCCGGTCGTTCCCCTCCATCGAGTGGGCCAACGGCAAGGTGACGACCGATCTCGGTTCCGGGGTCCAGGGCATCCTCACCGGGCAGAAGACCGTCGACCAGGTGCTCCAGCAGCTCGACACCGACTGGGGCTGATCCCATCACCACCACGGGGGCCCCGGCGTCCACGCGCCGGGGCCCTTCCCCATCACCCTCCGAGCGAGAAGGATCTGGTCCGATGTCAGCGACGCAAGGTGGCGTCCGAGCCGCCGTCTCCAGTTCCGGCCGAACCGCGGTCCCCCGCGGCCGACGGTCCCGCCGAGTCGGCTACGGCTACTGGTGGTGGGCGCTGCCCGCGCTCGCCCTGACGATCGTCACGGTGTACATCACCACCGCATCGGGAGCGTTCTTCGCGTTCACGAACTGGAGCGGCGTCGGGTCGTTCGACTTCGTCGGCCTCACGAACTTCGTGAACATCTTCAAGACCCCTGAGCTCGTCGGCGCGCTGGTGAACACGCTCCTGCTGGCCTTCGGCTTCGTGGTCTTCACGAACATCCTCGGACTGCTGTTCGCGCTCGCGCTGAATCGGACGCTCAAGACCCGCTACGTGCTGCGGACCCTCGTGTTCATGCCCGTGGTGCTGAGCCCGGTGGCGGTGTCGTTCATCTGGAAGTTCATCTTCGATTACAACGGTCCGCTCAACCAGATCCTCGGCGCCGTCGGGCTGAAGTCGCTGCAGCAGACCTGGCTCGCGAACCCCACCCTGGCGCTCGCGTCGATCCTCGTCGTCCTCGTCTGGCAGAGCATCGGTTTCGTCATGGTGACCTACCTCGCCGGCCTCGCGACCGTGCCTCCCGAGCTCGAGGAGGCCGCCGCGCTCGACGGGGCCGGATTGTGGAACCGCTTCCGCAACGTCGTCGTCCCGATGATCCAGCCGTCGATCGCGATCGCGACCACCCTGACGCTGATCCAGGGGCTGCGGGTCTTCGACCAGGTGATGGCGCTGACCGGTGGAGGCCCGTCGAACGCCACCGAGACGCTCGCGACGGAGATCTACAACCAGACCTTCACCTATCAGCAGTTCGGCTTCGGCGCCGCGATGGCGCTCCTGCTCTCCGCACTGATCCTCGTCTTCACGATCGTCCAGCAGTACCTGACGCGTGACCGCACGCAGATGGGGCGGTGAACCACCGTGTTCCGCTACACCCGAGCCACGCTCGTCCTCGAGATCGTCACGATCATCGCCTCCCTGATCCTGCTCGCGCCGTTCTGGATCCTGCTCGTCGGCGCGTTCAAGACCGGGGATCAGATGCTGACCACTCCCGCCTTCGCACCGCCCACCGCGCCCACGCTGTCGAACTTCACCGAGCTGCTGAGCCCGTCGGGCGCGTCCTCCGGCAACATCTTCCTGGGCCTGCTGACGAGCGTGATCATCACCGCCGGCACCGTCGTCGCCCTGGTCGTGTTCGGCTCCCTCGCCGCGTACGTGCTGACCCGGAGCACGCGCCGGTGGAGCACCCGCGCGTACTACCTCTTCATGATCGCGATCGTGCTGCCGACGCAGCTCGGCACCCTCCCGCTCTACATCGGCGCGCGCGAGCTCGGGCTCGTCGGCTCGCCGATCGGCATGATCGTCATCTACACCGGCCAGCTGCTGCCACTCTCGGTGTTCCTCTACGGCGGCTTCTTCCGCCGGCTGCCGCTCGAGTACGAGGAGGCGGCGACGATCGACGGGGCGTCCCGGCTGCAGGTCTTCGCCCGCGTGGTCTTCCCGCTGATGTCGCCCGCGACGGGCACCGTGTCGATCCTCGCCGGGCTGATCGTCTGGAACGACTTCTTCACCGCGCTGATCTTCCTGAACGGGTCGGACTGGCAGACGCTCCCGGTCGTCATGTACAACTACGTCGGCTCGCTGGTGTCCCAGTGGAACCTGATCTTCGCGGTCGTCATCATCTCGATGATCCCGATCCTCGCGTTCTACGTCGTCGCGCAGAAGCGGTTCATCCAGGGCTACGCCGGTGGCCTCAAGAGCTGACGGGCCGATCCGGACCGCGATCGTCGGATTCGGCGGCATCGCGCGAGCCCTTCACGCGCAGCTCCTCGCAGCGCTCCCGGAGTGCGAGATCGTCGCGGTCGTCGCGCGGTCCGACGACGCGGCGGCCGATGCTGCCGCGGCTGTGCCCGGTGCGACCGTCGTGCGATCCGTCGAGGCCCTGCTCGCGATGGACGCGCTGCCGGACCTCGCGGTCGTCACCGCGCCCGACGACGCGCACGTCGAGCTCGGTCTCGCGCTGCTCGCCGCCGGCATCCCGACGGTCGTCGAGAAGCCCATCGCCCCCACGGTCGACGGGGCCGAGCGGCTGCTGGAAGCGGCGCAGGCCGCCGGGGTGCCGGTCGTCGCGTTCCAGAACAAGCGGTGGGACCGTGATTTCGCGACCGTCGCGGCTGCGGTGCGACGCGGTGACGTCGGCGAGGTGCTCCGCTACGAGGCGTGGCTGGTGCGGTGGAGTCCGGCGATCTGGGTCAACTGGCGCGAGGTCGCCCGGCCCGGCACGCTCGACGGGCCGCTCGCGGACATCGGCAGCCACCTCGTCGACCAGGCCGTGGCCCTCCTCGGCCCGGTGGACACCGTGACCGCCGAGCTCGACCGTCGACGGCCCGGCACGCAGGTCGTCGACGACGGGTTCCTCGCGCTGCACCACGCCTCCGGTGTGCGGACCCACCTGCACCTCGGTGCGCTCACCTCCTGGCCCGCGCCTCGCTTCGTGGTGCAGGGCACCGAAGCGGCACTCGTCTCCACGGGCGACGACGGTCAGTTCGCCGCGATGTTCAACGGTGTCGGGCCCGACGATCCACGATGGGGTTCCTTCGACTCGTTCGAGGTCGTGCGTCACACGGGTGGGCCGCCCGGACCGGTCCCCCTTCCCGGTGCGGCCACGCCGGTCGCCGCGATCGAGACGGACGCCCGCGAGTACTACCGGATGCTCGCGGCGGCGCTGCGCCAGGGAGGCCCGCTGCCGGTCGAGCCGACCGAGTCGCTGCACGTGCTCCGCGTCCTGGACGCCGCCGCGCGCTCCGCCGCAGCCGACGGCGTTCGGGTCGTGGTCGAATGACGGTCGATTCTGCATGAAGCGTGCGGATACCATCGCGCGGGTGACCAACACGAGCCCCGACCGTCGCGACACCACGCCGCCGTCCGGACGCGATGTCCTGCTGCTCGCGCAGATCGTCGACCTCGTCCGCACCGGCGTCGCGAACACGCGACCGGACCTCGAGCAGGCGACGGGCCTCGGCCGCACCGTGGTGAACGAGCGGCTGCGCGAGGGCATGGACCTCGGCATCCTGGAGGAGGGCGGCACCGCGCAGGCGGAGCGCGGCCGGCCGTCGCGCACCGTGCGTTTCCGCGCGGAAGCCGGTCTGATCCTCAGCGCCGGCTTCGCGGACAACTCCGTCTGGGCATCGGCCAGCGACCTCGAGGGCGTCTCGCTCGCTCGGACGTCGGCGGACGCCGACGTGCTCGACGGCCCGGACGTGGTCCTGCCGATCGTCGACGCGCAGTTCCGGGCGCTGCTGAAGCGCGTCCGCGGCCGCGACGTCTGGGGCCTCGCGCTCGGCCTCCCCGGTCCCGTCGATTTCGCGAGTGGGCGCATGGTCGCGCCGCCGATCATGCACGGCTGGGACGGCTTCGACGTGCGCGGCTGGTTCCGGAACCGCTACGAAGCCCCGGTCTGGGTCGACAACGACGACAACCTCCGCGCCTTCGGCGAGTGGGCGATCGATCAGCCGCACGACGTCCGGGACCTCCTCTACGTGGAGATCGGCGAGGGCATCGGCAGCGGTCTCGTCACCGGCGGTCGGCTGCACCGCGGCGACACCGGGGCAGCAGGCGACATCGGACACTTCCGCGTCACCGACGACCCAACGGCCCTGTGCCGCTGCGGGCGCACCGGCTGCCTCGCCGCGGTCGCGAGCGGGTGGGGTCTCGCCCGGATCCTCACCGCGGCCGCGGAGCGTGGTGACAGCCCGCTGCTCGCCGAGCTGCTGCAGCGGGAGGGCCGGATCGCCGGTCATGAGCTCGCCGCGGCGATCGCGGCCGAGGACCCGGTCACGATGGCCGCTGTGCGCCGCGCCGCGCACCTGGCGGGCCTCACCGTCGCCGGTGTCGTGAACTTCGCGAACCCGGGCACGCTGGTCCTCGGCGGGAGCGCGCTCCGGGGCACGGACCTCTTCTTCGACACCTTCAAGGCCGCCGTGCTCGAGCAGACCATCGAGCTCGCCGCGCAGCACCTCGTGATCCGCCCGAGCTCCGACGAGTTCGAGATCGGCACCGTCGGCGGCGCACTGCTCGTCGTGCGCCGGCTGTTCCGGCTGGACGCGCTGCAGCTGTGGCTCGGCGCCGGTACCCCCATCGGGTCCGCGGTCCGGATCCAGCAACTCGTCTGACACCTGATGCGGTGATTACCGACTGATGTGGCCCGGATCCGGGCCACATCAGTCGGGGATCGCCGCACAGGGCGTGGCCTCAGCCGACGATCGGGCGCAGCACCTTCTGCACGTACCAGCCGCTCACCATCGTGCTCTCGGCGGGGTGCGGGCTCTGATCGGACTCGACGACGATCCAGCCCTCGTAGCCGGTGTCCGCGACGGCGTGCATGAACGCCTCGAAATCGACCAGCCCGGGCTCGTCGCTCGGCTCGAAGAACCAGCGGCCGATGCGCCGCGCGCCGCCCTCCGTGCGGACGAACTGCTCGGCGTGCGGGGTGCGCGCCTCCTCGTCGTCCACGCGGTCATGGGCGTCCTTCAGCTGGATGTGGCGCACCCGGTCGGCCCGCCGGCGGAGGAACTCGACGGGGTCGATGCCGGCGATCGCGAACTCCGCGGTGTCGATCGCGACGCCGACCAGCTCCGGATCCGTCACGTCGAGCAGGCGGTCGAGCCCGTCCTCCAGCCGCAGGGCGGACAGGAAGTCGAGGTGCAGCGCGAGCGCCACGCCGTGCTCGCGCACGGCGGCGCCCACCGCGTTCCAGCACGTCGCCAGGACGGCGATCTGCTCGTCGCTCAAGGCACCGGTCTGCCACGCCGAGCCCGCGGGACGCACGACCAGCGTGCTGCCCCCCAGGCGCTGCAGCGCATCCGCGAACCACACCGCGGTCGAGATGATCCTCGGGTGCCCCGCCGGGTCGAGCGGGTCGGGCCCGCGCCCCATCTCGACGTCGAACCCGACGAACGGGTCGTAGACATAGCTGCTCACCGCCGTGAGCGCGCAGGCGCGCAGGACCTCGAGGAGTCCCTCCAGGGAGCCGTACAGATCGGCGATCTGCTGCGGGGTGCCGAACGGCTCCCACGCGCCGAAGCTGACCGCGGTCAGCTCGACGCCTTCGAACCCGCTGATGGCGACGGTCTTCAGCGCCCGCTCGTGGTCGCGCTTGCGCACGAACGCGTCGATGTTCGTGTCCCACTGGTTGAGGGCGTAGCCCCACCGGATGTCGCTCATCGTGCTTCCTCGTAGATGCCGTCGAGCACGTGCTTCGCGTACCAGCGCGCGATCGCCGTGCTCTCGGCGTAGTCGCCGCCGAGCTTGTCCGCCTTGTCGTGCTCCACGCTGATCCAGCCGCGGTAGCCGTGGTCGCGGACGGACCGCATCATCGCCTCGAAGTCGACGAGACCTTCCGTCGTGCCCATTTCGGAGAACCACTTCTCCGTCGTGACCGCGGAGAGCTCGGCGTCGGGGTACAGCCGGTAGTCCTCGTTCGTGTCCTTGAACCGGGTGTCCTTGAAGTGGAACCCCGTGACCCGCTCGTGGTGCGCCTCGTAGACATCGACCGGGTCCACGTCCGCGATGCAGTGCTGCGCCGTGTCGACGAAGAACTTCACGTAGCGCGGATCGGCGTACCCGTAGAACGCGTCGATCTGGGCCCGGGTGCGGATGCCGCCGTAGAACTCGTGGTGGCAGGTGAGGTTCACCCCGGCCTGCTGCGTCAGCTCGCCGACCTTCCCCCAGATGTCGGCCGCGTGCTTCAACCCGTCGTCGGTGACGCCCTGCTCGTCGAAGAAGCGGGAGCCCGGCATGACGATGATGTTGTCGAGCTGGATCCCCGACCACATGTCGAGCGTGAACTTGAAGTCGTCGAGGATGTTGCCGTGCGTCGCCGGCACCTCGGGCGCGTAGCGGTCCGGCGTGTAGTAGACGCCGTGGAAGGTGTTGACGATCCGCTCCAGGCCCTGCTCCTGGACGAACTCCTGGTAGTTCGCGACCGAGCCGTACTGCTCCAGGATCTGCCAGATCCGGAAGTCGAAGGTGTCGATGGCGTCGAACCCGACCGCCGCGACCTGCTGCAGGAACCGCTTCATCGCGAGCCTCGACTGCCACTGGTCGATCGGGCCGGCCGGCCCGTTGCTGCGCCAGTGGTCCATGTAGCTCCACTTGATCCCGCGCGGTGCGGGATCGCCGGTGGTCGTCGTGGTCATGCCGGTCTCCGTCTTCTCGGTCATCGCTTCGCCACCCCGAGCTCGTGCTGGAGGTAGAAGCTGTTGAGCATCGCGAGCTCCGCGGGGTTGCCGCCGTGGTCGCTCTCCACGACGACCCAGCCGGTGTAGTCGTGTGCGCGGAGGGCCGCGACGAACGCGGGGACGTCGACGAGCCCGCCCTCGGTGCCGAGCTCGAAGAACCACCGCTCGATGCGCCGGCCGGCGCCGCCTTTCAGCATCGTGGACTCGGCACCGGGCATGCGGTACTCCTCCCCCGCGTCCCGGAACCGGGTGTCCTTCAGGTGCACGTGGGTGACGCGGTCGGCGTGCGCCTCGTAGAACGCGACGGGATCGATGCCGCCGACCGTCAGCTCCGCGGTGTCGAGCGCGAACCCGACGAGCGCAGGGTCGGTCGCGTCGAGCAGGCGCTCGACGTCCTCGGCCGTGTGGACCGCGCCGAGGCAGTCGTAGTGCAGCGCGAGCCCGATGCCCGCGTCGGCCGCGCGGCGTCCGATGCGGTTCCAGAGGTCGCCGAGCACGGCGTACTCCTCCGGCGCGAGTGGGGCGCCCATCCAGGCCGAGTGGGCCGGTCGGACGACGAGCTGCTCCGCGCCGACCGCCGCGGTGAAGTCGATCAGAGGCGTCGACCACTCGACGATCGCATCTGCGTCCGCGGGGTTCCGGGCGAAGCGGAAGGCGTAGTTCTCCTCCTCCTCGGCCGGCGCGCTCGGGTCCCAGAAGACGCTCGAGACCTGCTGCACGCCCGCCTCCCGCAGGAACGCCAGGAAGCCCTCGGCGGAGCCGTGGTTCCGGAGGATCACCTCGGGGCGGGCGATGTTGTCCCACCGTCCGGTGCCGGACGGCAGCTCGACGGCCTCGAACCCGGAGGCGGCCAGGGTCTGCAGGGCGCGCCGGTGGTCGGTGTGCCGCACGAACACGTCGAGGCGGAAGTTCCACTGGTTCAGCCCGTAGGACCAGCGCAGCGAATCCTTCATCGAGCCGCCCCCGCCCTTGCGTCGCGCTCCGCCTCGGCGAGCACCGTGTCGATGTAGTGCTTCGCGACGGCCGTCGCCTCGGCGTAGCTCCCGCCGCCGAGCTCGGCCTTGTCGTGCTCGACCGTCAGCCAGCCGTCGTAGCCGGACGCGACGATCTCCTTCATCAGCGCCGGGAAGTCCACGAGGCCGCCCTCGGTGCCCATCTCGAAGAACCAGCGGGTCGTGTGCGGCGCCTGGAGCTCGGGGTCCGGCGGCGTGCGGTACTGCTCCTGGCGGTCCACGTCGTGGGTGTCCTTGAAGTGGAACCCGGTCACGCGGTCCTTGACGTCCCGGAACAGCTGCACGGGATCGACGCCCGCGATCGTGTGCTGCGCCGTGTCGATGAACGCGAAGACGACCTCGGGGTCCGTGTACTCGAAGAACAGGTCGAGCTGCTCGCGGGTGCGGATCGCGCCCCAGAACTCGAAGTGGCACGTCGTCCGCACGCCGTGCTCGAGCGTCATCCGCCCGACGCGGTTCCAGAGGTCCGCGACCGTCTTGATCGTCTCGTCGGTGACCGGCTCGGTCTGCCAGTGCGTGGAGGTCGGCATGACGATGAAGTTCTCGACGGAGAGCCCCTCGATCATCCGCATGATGCCCTCGCTGTCGGCGAGGATGCGGTCGTGCGTCTCGCGCACGTGCGGCGCCGCCCACTTCGACGCGGTCGGATACGCGGAGAAGATCCCGGTGATCTTGTCGAAGCCGAGCTCCTGCAGGTACTGCTCGAACCCCTTCACCGAGCCGTACATCCCCATGTACACGGGGAGGGAGAAGAAGAAGGTGTCGAACCCGGTGAATCCGAGCGCGGCCAGCTGCTTCAGGTAACGGTCCATCGTCGCGCGGTTGAACGTCGGCGGCTGCGGCCCCTGCGGGGTCTCCGTGACCCAGTGGTCCATGTACGACCACTTGCGCCAGGTCATGACCGCTCGCTCGAGAACGCCGCGTCGAAGGCGGCGTCGGACGGGGTGACCGCGTTCGCGCGCACGAACGCGAGCGCCTGCGGGGCGCCGACGAGCCGATCCATGCCGGCGTCCTCCCACTCCACCGACAGCGGGCCGTCGTAGCCGATCGAGTTCAGCGCGCGGAAGCAGCGCTGCCACGGCACGTCGCCGAGCCCGACCGAGACGAAGTCCCAGCCGCGCCGGGGATCCGCCCACGCGAGGTGGGAGGAGAGCCGACCATTGCGGCCGTTGCCCGTCTGCACCTTCGAGTCCTTGCAGTGCACGTGGTAGATCCGGTCCGCGAAGTCGACGATGAAGCCGACCGGGTCGATCTGCTGCCAGACCATGTGACTCGGGTCCCAGTTCAGGCCGAACGCCTCCCGGTGCCCGATCGCGTCGAGCATCCGCTTCGTCGTCCAGTAGTCGTAGGCGATCTCGCTCGGGTGCACCTCGAACGCGAAGCGCACGCCCACCTCGTCGAACACGTCGAGGATCGGGTTCCACCGGTCCGCGAAGTCCCGGTAGCCGGCCTCGACCATCTCGTCGGGCACCGGCGGGAACATCGCGACGGTCTTCCAGATCGACGAGCCGGTGAACCCGGTGACGGTCTTCACGCCGAGCGCCGCGGCCATGCGCGCGGTGTCCTTCAGCTCCTCCGCCGCGCGCCGGCGCACGCCCTCGGGCTCGCCGTCGCCCCACACCCGGTCGGGCACGATGCCGCGGTGCCGGGCGTCGATCGGGTCGTCGCAGACGGCCTGCCCCACGAGGTGGTTCGAGATCGTGAAGACCTGGAGGCCGTTGCGCTCGAGGATCGCCTTCCGGCCCGCGACGTACTCGGCGTCCGCGTGGCGGCTCACGTCGAGGTGGTCGCCCCAGGAGGCGATCTCGAGGCCGTCGAAGCCCCACTCCCCCGCCAGGCGCGCCACCTCCTCGAAGGGCAGGTCGGCCCACTGACCGGTGAACAGGGTGACCGGGCGGGCCATCAGGACTCCTGCTGCAGGAGGGTGCGGATCAGGGCGTGCTGCCGGCGCAGCTGGTCGGCGGTGCGCCCGGTGGCGTAGTCGCCCTCGTACTCGCTGGACAGGTAGCCGGTCCAGCCGTGCCGGACGAGGACCTCGAGGAACTCGGCCCACGGGATGGAGTGGTCCTGCAGGTCGTCGTCGATCTCGTAGAACTTCGCCTGCACGTGGACGACGTGCGGCATGATCGCCTCGAGGTCCGAGACGGGCACGACCGGGGTGATCGGCGGCCGAGCGCCGCCGTTGCCCATCCGCATGGCCGTACCGCCGCCGCGGCCGTGCATCGCCTTCTGGAAGACGCCGGTGTCGATGAGCAGACCGAAGTGCTCCGTTCCCGTGCGCTCCTTGAACGCGATGTAGTCGTCGACGACCTTCGACCGGATGACGCTCGGCCAGTGGATCTCCGGGCAGATCACGATGTCCTTCTCGGCCGCGAGGTCGAGCACACGCTCGGTCGCGGTCTCCCAGACCGGGTGCGGCTCGAGGTCGGAGGTCACGACGCCGAGCTTCGGCCGCACCCACCTGAAGCCGAGCGTCGAGGCGAGCCGGATGTCGGTCTCGAGCTGCTGGACCGCCTCGTCCTCCGTGATGTCGCGGCCCGGGAAGCGGCGCGTGTCGATCCAGGAGCCGTAGCAGGTGGGCGTGAGGCCGAACCGGTCGAGCCGCTCGAACCAGCCGTCGATCCAGGCGGTTGACGGGTTCGGGTAGTCCTCGACGTGCGCCTCGCCGAGGATCTCCAGCCCGGTCGCGCCGAGGTCGGCGACGTCCGCGATGCAGTCGTCGAGCGTCATCGTGACGCCGAACTCGCTCGTGTAGCTGTACAGGGAGACGCCGAACTCGAGCCCCTTCGTCGCGTCACTCATCGGGTGATCACCAGCTTCCGCTGCTCGGTCCAGTACGAGGGCTGGAGCTCTTCGGGGATGTAGGACATGCGCAGGCCGAGCTCGACCTGCACGTCGTGGAAGCCGATCGAGAGCGGCTCGTCGCGCGGGACGCGGAGTACGGCCGGCACGTCGACCGGCCAGCGGAGGTCGGTCGGCTCCTGCAGGTCGGCGATCGTGAAGGACGCGTCGCCGATGGTCCAGCGGATCGACGCCGCGTCGAAGGCCTCGCCGTCCACCTCGATCGTCGCGCCCTCCAGAAGGTTCGCCCAGAGGCCGCGGTAGTACGGCAGCCGCAGCCGGATCTCGAATCCGCCCGGGGCGTTCTTGAACCCCCCGGTCTGGATCATGGGTGTGTCGAGCATCAGCGTCCTTCCGTGTCGAGCGCGCGGGCGAATCGATCGACGGTCCGGCGCGCTGCCGGGTCGTCGACGTGGTTCAGGTAGCCGTGGGCGCTGCCGCGCTCCTGCGACACGGCGACGTCGACGCCGGCGATCGCGAGTTCGGCGCCGAACGCCTCGCCGGAGGCGCGGAGGCGATCCGGGCCGGCGTTCACGATCGTGGTGGGCGGCAGGCCGCGGACGTCGTGGCCGCCGGGGAACGCGTACGGGTCCGCGAGCAGCGCGGGGTCGCCGACGTAGTTCAGCGCCAACACGCCGTCCGGCTCCACGACGTCCGGTCCGAGCGCCTCCGCGAGGTCCGGGCGCGGCGCGGGCAGGTCGGCGTGGAGCACGCCGTAGCAGAGCAGCAGCGCGGACGGCGCGCGAGCGCCCCGGTCCCGCGCCCGCAGCGCCGCTCCCGCAGCCAGGTTCGCGCCGGCACTGGCGCCGCCGATCGCGACTCGGTCTGCATCCCCGCCGAGCTCGGCCGCGTGCTCCGTGGCCCAGTCGAACGCGGCGAGCAGCTGCAGCGAGGCGACCGGGAACCGCACCCGGGGACCCGATGCCGCGATCTCGGCCTCGATCTGCTGACGCGAGGGCATGTTCGGCCCTCGCGCCTCGTCGGGGAGCTCGAGCAGCGGGTCGGCGGGCGCGAGCGAGTAGCCCACGGAGACGACCGCCACGCCGCGCTCGGCGAGCAGGTGGGCCGTCTGGTCCGCCTCCGGCATGTCGAGCGTGCCACCGAGGAAGCCGCCGCCGTGCGCCCAGACGAGCGTCGCTCCGGTCGGCCGAGCAGCCGGGTACACGCGGACGCGGAACGCGTGCCCCGCCGCCTCGAGCGCGACCTCGCGGATCTCGGCGAGCGTGCTCACGCGACGTCCGCCGAGGCGGGCACGCGGGCGCCGATGCGCTCGGCGATCGCCCGCGCGCCGCGGACCGCGAGCGCGACGGAGGTGAGCGTGGGGTTGCAGGCGATGGGGGTGGGGATGACGCAGTTGCCCGCGACGTAGAGTCCGTCGACGCCCCAGACCTCCGAGGTCGGGCCGCAGACGGACGTGCCGTCGTCGGTCTCGCCCATCCGCGCGGAGCCCTGGTAGTGGAGGGAGGCGCCCGGCGACAGCTCGAGCGGCTCGTCGCCGATGAACTCGCCGAGCACGCTCGCCGCCCGCTTGATCTCTGCGCGGGCCCGCTCGATGGTGCGCCGGTCCCGGTTGGTGAGGACGTAGTGGACCGCCGGCTTCGGCATCCCGAACTCGTCGGTCTCCTCGTCGCTGAACTCGACCCGGTCGTCCGCTCGCAGATCCTTCGCACAGAACCAGCCGAGCCCGACGATCGTGCCGGGCTCGGGCTCGTCGTCCCCGACGAGCGGGATCGGCGAGGCGTCGAGCTGCATCACCTGGCCGTGGAAGGGTTCCGCATCGGTGTAGGGCACCCACGACACCCCGCCCTCGCCGACGATCTCCGACCGACCGCGTGGGTCCTGCTCGGCGACGGGCGACGGCGAGAGGTCCCGGAGACGGACGGCGAACACGACCTGGGGCTGGTCGTTGAGGTACCGGCCGAGCGCGGGAGGGCGGACGCCGGAGGCGAAGAGCACCTGCGGCGTGCGCAGGGCGTCCGCGGCGACGACGACGAAGCGGGCGCGGACCTCGTGCTCGCCGCCCTCGGCGCGGTCCTCGACCACAACGCCGGCCGCGCGGCCGTCCTCGACGATCACGCGGCGGACGAGCGCCTCCGGGAACAGCGTGAAGTCCGGGTTGGCGCGGGTCGCGTCGCCGAACACGATGTCGGAGCCGCTCCACACGAGCGCGCCGTCCTCGCGGCGGTGCACGGCGAGCGGCATGGGCCGCACGGTGCGATCGGCGGCACGGCCGGGGTCGAACTCGGCCCCGAGCCGCGCGCGGACGACGTCCGAGTAGGGGGCGCCGGCGAACGGGTTCCGGTCGACGCCGAGCAGCCGGTCGGCGTCGTCGAGCAGCTCCTCGAGGTCGGGCAGGAACGCGACGCGCTCGCTCTCGCCCGGCCGGGGGCATGCGCCCGTCCAGTGGGCGCCCATGCCGCCGACGTTCGTGGACATGGCGGCGGCCGGCAGCCCGTCCTCGCCCGGCTGCTGGTACCCGTCCGGCAGCACCTGCGTGCCGGAGCGGACGACCCGCTTCATCGGATCGGCGTACGTCCGCGCCTCGGCCCTGGTGGTGTGCGGCCGGAGGCCCTCCGAGCGGCGCTGCGCTTCGAGGCGCGCGCCGTCGTCGTCGATGTTCTTCACGTGCACGCCGGGCGGTTCCGCGAGCAGCGGCCCCGCCTCGAAGAGCGCGATCCGGGTGCCGGGGCTCCGCTCGCTCAGGACGCGGGCGTACGCCGCGCCGGTGGGTCCGCTGCCGACGATGACCACGTCGACCTCGTTCGGGAACGTCCTCGCCATACCGGCCCTCCGCGACTCGCGCCGCTGCTCCGCGGCCGGTCCGATATTTGCATAAAATCGGCAGAAGTCCAACGATGGATGACGCAAGCGCGACGACGCGCCACCCAGGAGGAGCGCGATGACGGGGACGAGCGGCCCGGCGGCGCGGATGATCGCGACCCTCGCCGGACTGCGCCCGGACCTCACGCCGCTGAGGGGCTCCCGGGACTACCGGCGCCTGTACGCGTCGAGCGCGATCAGCCTGCTCGGCTCCATGGTGACCGCGGTGGCCGCACCCCTGCAGCTCAAGGAGCTGACCGGCTCGACGATCGCGGTCGGGCTCGTCGGCGTCGCCGAGGTCGTGCCGATGATCGTGTGCTCGCTCTGGGGCGGCGCGATCGCGGACGTGCACGATCGGCGGCGTGTGCTCATCCTGACCGAGGCGGCCGCCCTGCTGGCGTCGCTGCTCCTCGCGGTGAACGCGCTGCTCCCCTCCCCCTCCGTGGCGCTCATCTACGTGGCCGCGGCCGGGGCGTCCGGCGCCGCCGCCCTCCACCGCCCGAGCGCCGAGGCGATGCTCGCCCGGCTCATCCCGCGGGAGCAGCAGGCCGCGGCCGCAGCGCTGATGGGTCTGCAGACCACGGCGGGCACGATCCTGGGCCCGGCCATCGGCGGTGTCCTCGCCGCCACGGCGCTGCCCGCCGCGTACCTCGTCGACGTGGCCTCGTTCGTGGTCTCCCTGGTCCTGCTCGCGCGGCTCGCCCCCATGCGGGCGGGCGGCGAGCACGACCGGGTCTCCCTCGCGGGCATCGGCTGGGGGGTCCGCTACGCGTTCGGCAGGAGGGACCTGCTCGGCACGTACCTCGTCGACATCGGGGCGATGCTGCTCGCGATGCCCCAGGCGCTGTACCCGTTCCTCGCCGACCGGCTCGGTGTGCCCGGCGGGGTCGGCCTGCTCTACTCCGCCGGCGCGATCGGCAGCGCGGTCGTCACGCTCACGGGCGGGTGGATGCCGCGCGTGCGGCGCCCGGGTCGCGCGGTCGTGCTCGCCGCCGCGTCCTGGGGTCTCGCGATCGCCGCCGCGGGCGCAGCCCCGATGTTCTGGATGGTGGTCGGCTTCCTCGTGGTCGCCGGCGCGTTCGACATGGTCTCGGGCGTGTTCCGGGGCGCGATCTGGAACAGCACGATCCCGAACGAGCTGCGCGGTCGGCTCGCCGGGATCGAGCTGCTCTCGTACTCGACGGGTCCCTCGCTCGGCAACGCGCGAGCGGGGCTGATGGCGAGCGTGATCGGGGTGCGTCCCGCGATCACGATCGGCGGCCTCGCCTGCGTCGGTGTCGTCGCGGCGACCGCGACCGCGCTGCCGGCGCTCTGGCGCGCACGGATCGACGGGCACGCACTGCCCGAGAAGGAGGAGGCGGCATGAGCATCGACGTCGAGGGGGTGCTGGCCCGGATGTCGTGGCGGGACAAGCTCGACCAGCTGCAGATCGTCTGGCGGCGGGATCCGGACGACGCGGCCGCACTCGCCCGCCGCGGCATCGGCGCGCTGTTCTGGCCCGGGAGCGCCGCCGCGACGAACGCCCTCCAACGCGTCGCGGTCGAGGAGAGCCCGCACGGGATCCCGCTGCTGATCGGGCTCGACGTGGTGCACGGCCAGCGGACCACGTTCCCCACCCCGCTCGCGTCGGCGAGCAGCTTCGACCCGGACGTCGCCGAGCTCGACGCGCGGGTGACCGCGACGGAGGCCCGGTCGGGCGGCGTGAACTGGACCTTCTCCCCGATGGTCGACGTCTCGCGCGATCCGCGCTGGGGCCGGGTCGTCGAGGGGTTCGGCGAGGATCCGTTCCTCACGGCCGTGTTCGGCACGGCGAAGGTGCGCGGGTACCAGGGAGCGTCGCTCGCCGATCCCGACGCGCTCGCCGCCTGCCTGAAGCACTTCGCGGGCTACGGCTTCGCGGAGGGCGGCCGGGACTACAACACGGTCGACATGTCGGAGCAGCGGCTCCGGAACGTGGTGCTGGA
>NZ_JBQCGC010000046.1:0-27675 GCF_051956055.1 Amnibacterium sp. | reverse complement strand
GGGCGCGCCCCCGGGTGCCCCCGGTTTGGTTTTTTTTGTGTGGCCCCCCCCCCCCCCCCCCAAACAACCCAAACAACCCCCCCACCGGTCGCGGGAGGAGGGGTGCGCTGATGGATGCCGACGACCCCGTCTTCCCGATCGCCTCCGCGGCGGAGCTGGCGGGCATGCATCCGCAGACCCTGCGCCAGTACGACCGGCTCGGGCTGGTCTCCCCGCGCCGCACGGCGGGCAAGTCGCGCCGGTACTCGCTGCGCGAGGTCGCGCAGCTGCGCGAGGTGCAGCGCCTGTCCGGCGAGGGTGTCTCCCTCGAGGGGATCAGGCGCGTGCTGGAGCTCGAGAACGAGGTGGTCGCCCTCCGGGACCGGGTGCGGCAGCTCGAGACGGCGCTCGCCAATGAGCTGCTCTCACGCCCGGGCGCCCGCGTCTTCGCCTCATCGCCGCAGGGCGACGTCGTGCCGCTCCGGCACGGCACCCGCGCCGCCCGCCGCACCGAGCTCGTGGTCTGGCGGCCTCTGCGGCGCGCGCAGGAGACCGTGCGGCCGATCGACCAGGACGACACGGAATAAACCTGAGCCGACCGCACTCAACTCTGTAGGACTTCTCCTCCCCGTCGTTCAGAAAGCAGGTTCCGATGGCCAACATGCGTGGTGCCGCTGCGCCGCAGGAGAACGCGAAGAGCGCGCTCGAGCAGTACGGCATCGACCTCACCGCGATCGCGCGCGCCGGCAAGCTCGACCCCGTCATCGGGCGCGACACCGAGATCCGACGCGTCAGCCAGGTGCTCACGCGGCGCACCAAGAACAACCCCGTGCTCATCGGCGAGCCCGGTGTCGGCAAGACCGCCGTCGTCGAGGGGCTCGCTCAGCGGATCGTGGCCGGCGACGTCGCCGACTCGCTGAAGAACAAGCGGCTCGTCTCGCTCGACCTCTCGGCGCTCGTCGCGGGCGCGAAGTACCGCGGCGAGTTCGAGGAGCGGTTGAAGGCGGTGCTCAAGGAGATCGACGAGTCCGCCGGGCAGATCATCACCTTCATCGACGAGCTCCACACGCTCATGGGCGCGGGAGGCGGCGAGGGGAGCGTCGCGGCCGCCAACATGCTGAAGCCCATGCTCGCCCGCGGGGAGCTCAGGATGATCGGCGCGACCACCCTCAACGAGTACCGCGAGTACATCGAGAAGGACGCGGCGCTCGAGCGCCGCTTCCAGCAGGTCTTCGTCGGCGAGCCGACCGTCGACGACACCGTCGCGATCCTCCGCGGCCTCAAGGAGCGCTACGAGGCGCACCACAAGGTCGCGATCGCCGACTCGGCGCTCGTCGCAGCGGCGGCGCTGTCGAACCGCTACATCACCTCCCGTCAGCTCCCCGACAAGGCGATCGACCTCATCGACGAGGCCGCCAGCCGGCTGCGGATGGAGATCGACTCGGCGCCCGTCGAGATCGACGAGCTGCGCCGCTCGGTCGACCGCCTGAAGCTCGAGGAGCTGGCGCTCAAGCGCGAGAAGGACGACGCCTCCCGCGACCGGCTCGAGAAGCTGCGCGCGGACCTGGCGCGACGCGAGGAGCGCCTCCGGGACCTGCAGGCCAGGTGGGAGCGCGAGCGCGCGGACCTCAACCGGGTCGGGAACCTGAAGGAGAAGGTCGACGCCCTCCGCATGCGCGCCGAGCGGGCGCAGCGCGAGGGGAACCTCGAGGAGGCGTCGCGGCTCCTGTACGGCGAGATCCCGGTCATCGAGCGCGAGCTCGCCGCGGCCGAGCAGGCCGAGGAGCACCCGGACGAGCCCCGCATGGTCAACGAGCAGGTGACGGACGAGGACATCGCGGCGGTCGTGGCGCAGTGGACCGGCATCCCCATGGGCCGGCTGCTGCAGGGGGAGACCCAGAAGCTGCTGCGGCTCGAGGCCGAGCTCGGCAAGCGGCTGATCGGACAGAAGGCCGCCGTGCGGGCGGTCGCCGACGCGGTGCGGCGCACGCGCGCCGGGATCGCGGACAGCAGCAGGCCGACCGGGTCCTTCCTGTTCCTCGGCCCGACGGGTGTCGGCAAGACCGAGCTCGCGAGGGCGCTCGCCGAGTTCCTGTTCGACGACGAGCGGGCGATGGTCCGCATCGACATGAGCGAGTACGGCGAGAAGTTCTCGGTCTCCCGGCTGGTCGGCGCCCCTCCGGGGTACGTCGGCTACGAGCAGGGCGGCCAGCTGACGGAGGCGGTGCGACGCCGTCCCTACTCGGTCATCCTGCTCGACGAGGTCGAGAAGGCGCACCCGGAGGTCTTCGACATCCTGCTCCAGGTGCTCGACGACGGCCGGTTGACCGACGGCCAGGGCAGGACGGTCGACTTCCGCAACACGATCCTCGTCCTCACGTCGAACCTCGGCAGCCAGTACCTCATCGACCCGTCGACCTCGGCGGCGCAGAAGGAGGAGGCGGTCCAGGCGCTCGTGCGGCAGGCGTTCAAGCCGGAGTTCGTGAACCGGCTCGACGACATCGTCGTGTTCCAGTCGCTGACGGAGGAGGACCTCGGTCAGATCGTGGAGCTGTACATCGACCGGCTCGGGCGACGGCTCGCGGACCGGCGGCTGCAGCTCGCCGTCACCCCGGAGGCGCGGAGCTGGCTCGCCGAGCGCGGCTACGACCCGCTGTACGGCGCGCGGCCGCTGCGCCGGCTGATGCAGCGCGAGATCGACGACCGCCTGGCACGGGCGCTGCTCGCGGGCGAGGTGCGCGACGGGGACACCGTGCGCGTCGACGTCGACCCCGTCGAGGACGGCCTCGCCGTGGGCCGCTTCGAGGTCCCGGTCGCCTAGCGCTCCGAGGGCCCCGCGCGGCTGATGGGGCGGTGTGCCGGACCCCGACAGCCGCGGAGGGCCCCCGGAGTGCCGTGCTGGACACCTCCCGGCCACCTGCCGCCGGTACAGACGACGGATGGACCGCCTGCACGTGCTCGTCGTCGGCATCGACGGCCTCCGGTTCGACCTCGCGACCGCGGAACGCGCCCCGCACCTCCGGGGCCTCGTCGCGCGCGGGGTCACGACCTGGATGACGATCCCGGTGCCGACGATCTCCGGTCCGGTCTGGGCCACGCTGCTCACCGGAGCGACGGCCGCGGAGCACGGGATCAGCGACAACACCTTCGTCGGCAGCCGCCTCGCGGGGATCCCCGACCTGCTGAGCCGCGCGTTCTTCGCCGATCCGACCCGGTCGACGTTCGCCGCCGCCGCGTGGCCGCCGTTCGTGGACCCGGCGGGCATCGGGCCGGTCATACACGCGCGCGACGAGCAGCGGCGCGCCGAGCGCCATCGGGTGATCGCGCGGGACGGGGAGACGTACGGGTACCGCACCGAGGACGCGGAGATCGCCGCGTTCTCGGCCGCCGCGCTCGCCGGAGCCGGCCCCGACGTGTCGTTCGTCTACTTCTCCGGCGTGGACGAGGCCGGCCACGTCTACGGGGCGATCAGCCGGCAGTACGTCGAGGCGATCTCCCGCACGGACGCGCACCTCGGCCGCCTGCTCGCGGCCGTCGCCGAGCGCGCGCGGGCCGGGGAGCGGTGGCTCGTCGCGGTGACGACCGACCACGGGCACCTCGACGGCGGGGGTCACGGGGGCGGCGAACCGGAGGTGGCGGCGTCCTTCGTCACCCGTGCCGCGTGGAACGTCGAGCTCGACGCGTGGCCGGATCAGATCGAGCCCACGGAGCTCACCCCTCGCCTGCTCGCTGCCCTCGGCTGACGCGCCCGGCACGCCTCCGGGGGCTCTGCGCGGCTGATGGGGCCGCGCGCCCGGCCCCATCAGCCGCGGAGGACCCCCGGAGCGAGGCGGTCAGTCGCGGGCGAGGACCAGCTCGTCGAGGGGGAGACGCGTGCGCTCCGCGGTCTCGCGCTCGCGGTACCGCTCCGGCAGCAGGTCGGGGGAGGCGACGGTGCCCACCGCGGTCACGGTGACCGGCACGAAGCGGTCCGGGAGCGCGAACTCGCCCCGGAGCCCCTCGACCTCGATGCCGCCCATCGGATGGGCGTGCAGCCCGAGCGCGTGCGCCTGGCTGACGAGGTTCGCCATCGACTGTCCCGCGTCGTACTCGGCCCAGCGGTAGGGGCCAGCCGGCTCGTCGCCCTCCGGTCCGGTCACGGCGATGGCGAGCACGAGGAGGGACGCGTTCGGCGCCCACACCCGGTTGAACCCCATCAGGTGGCGCTCGATGCGGGCGAAGGTGTCGGTGCCGCGCTTGCCGACGACGAACCGCCTCGGCTGCACGTTCGATGCGGAGGCGGCCCACCTGGCGGCTTCGAGCATCGACACGACCTGCTCGTCGGTCACGACGGCCTCCGGATCGAACGACCGCGGCGACCAGCGCATCGAGAGGATCTCCTCGATGGGCTCGGCGGTGAGGGCCTGGCGATCGGTGGTGACGGCGGGCATGGTGCCTCCTCGGAAGACGTGGGAACCGGGCACGCCGTCGGGCCGTCGGGTCCAGCGTCGCGCTGCGCGGCCGTAGTCCCGTCCGCGCCGGGGAGGCCTACGTGCCGGCGAGCCCCAGGCGCGCCCTGGCCTCCGCCGCACCGGGCTCCTGCGCGTAGCGGCCGCGTGCTGCCAGTGTGCGGACGCTCGCGCCGCGGATCCGGGGGCCGCGGATCGCCACGCAGTCGTGCTCCGCGGTCGCGCTCACGATGACGCCCGCGGCGCCGAGGCCCTCCTCGAGCGCGGCCGCGACCTGGTCCGTGAACCGCTCCTGCACCTGCGGCCTCGCGGCGACGGTCTCGATCACCCGGACGATCGCGCCGAGCCCGGCGACCTCACCCGCCGGCAGGTACACGACCGACACGGTGCCGGCGAACTTGAGCAGGTGGTGCTCGCAGGTCGAGCGGAAGGGGATGTCGAGGAACGCGACGGGCCCGTCCGCGTCGGCCCCCGCCACCGAGGATGCGGCGAGCTCGGGCACCGGGTCGATGTCGACCCCGGCGAACAGCTCGCTCCCGAGCCGGGCGACCCGGTGGGCGGTCCGCTCCAGCTCGGGTCCGTCCGGGTCGAGGCCGAAGGCGCGCAGGTACTCCACCACGGCCCGTTCCGCCCGCTCGAGGTCGACGCTCACCGCTCCTCCGCTCCGGCCAGCAGGTGCCGGACCCGGCCGCGGCCGGGGAGCACGGCGTCGGGATCGACCTCGAGCCACGGCGCGAGCACGAACGCGCGCTCGTGCGCGCGCGGATGCGGCAGGACCAGCCCCGGTACCTCGACGATGCGGTCGCCCTGCGTGATCAGATCGAGGTCGAGCGTGCGATCGCCCCATCGCTCGCCCCGCACGCGACCGAACGCGCGCTCGATCCCGAGCAGGGCCGCGAGCAGCGTCTCGGGCGCCAGCGAGGTGCGCCCGACGACGACGGCGTTGCCGTAGCGCGGTCGTGTCGGGTCCGGCCCCGCGAGGGTCACCGCCACCGTCTCGTGGACGGTGGAGACGGCCTCCACCTCGAGGCCCGGGAGGCGGCGGAGCGCGGCGACCGCGTCCTCGAGCGTGCGATCGCGGTCGCCGAGGTTGGTGCCGAGCGCGACGACCACCGGTTCGCTCCAGGTCGGCCTCGACCGCTCGATGCGCACTGCCACGTCGCCGAACGGCACGGGGATGGGCGCGGAGGGCTTGTGGACGGTGACCGCCACGCGCTCGACGAGCTCGTGGGCGAGTGCCACGTCCGCGATGCGCTGCGCGAGGGTCTCGATCAGGTCGACCGGCTCGCCCTCGATGACGGCGACGACCGCCTCCGCCAGCTCGCCGTAGTGCACCGTCGCGGCGACGCGGTCCGTCGCCGCGGCGACGGCGAGGTCGAGCGTCAGGTCGAGGTCGACGACGAACTCCTGCCCGGTCGCACGCTCCTCCGGCAGGACCCCGTGGAACCCGCGCCCCCGGACGCCGGCGAGGAGGATCCGGTCGTTCATGCCGCCGCCCGCATGCGTCGGACGACCTCGATGGCCGAGACCGTGGTCGCCGGGTCGTGCACGCGGACGCCCCAGACCCGCTGCTCCGCGAGCAGCGCGGAGAGCACGGCGGTGACCCCGTCGCGCGTCTCCGGCGCGCCGTCGACCAGCTCGCCGAGGAACCGCTTGCGCGAGACGCCGACGAGCATGCGCAGGTCGTCGACCCGGACGGCGTCGAGGTGCGCCAGGAGCCGCCAGTTCTCCTCGGCGGACTTGCTGAACCCGATCCCCGGATCGACGACGATCCGCTCCGCGGGCACCCCGGCCGCCAGAGCGGCGTCGACGCTGCGACGGAGGTCGGCGGCCGTGTCGCGCACCACGTCCTGGTACCGGCCGTCGCGCGCCGCAGGGCCGCGCGAGTGCATCAGCACCAGGTCCACGGGGTTCGCCGCAGCCACGCGGAGCAGACCCGGGTCGCGGCCGCCGTCGACGTCGTTCACGGTCGTGGCGCCCGCGGCGACCGCGGCCTCGGCGACCGCCGCGCGCCGGGTGTCGATGCTGACCCGGATGCCGCCCGAGACGAGCCGCTCGACGACCGGGAGCACGCGCCGGAGCTCCTCCTGCGGGTCCACCGGCTGCGCGCCGGGGCGGGTCGACTCCCCGCCGACGTCGACCACGTCGGCGCCGGCCCGGATCAGGGCCTGCCCGTGGCCGACGGCCGCGTCAGGGGCCGCGTGGCGGCCGCCGTCGCTGAAGGAGTCCGGGGTCACATTGAGGACGCCGAACACGACGGGGGCGATGAAGGGCTTCGGCATGGGCGCGATTCAGGCTAGTGGCGCCTCGGTACGGTGGAGCGTGCAGATCCGACCGGCCGCAGACACGGACTGGGCATCGATCTTCCCGTTCTTCCGCGCGATCGTCGACGCCGGCGAGACCTACGCGTACCCGGCGGCCCTCTCGTCGGACGAGGCGCGGGCCCTCTGGATGGGCCAGCCCCGCGTGGTCGTGGCGGAGGACGACGGCCGGATCCTCGGATCCGCGACCATGGGACCGAACCGGCCAGGCCGGGGCGCCCACGTCGGCACCGCGAGCTTCATGGTGAGCGAGGAGGCCAGGGGTGCGGGTGTCGGCCGCGCGCTCGGCGAGCACGTGCTCGCGTGGTCGAGGGCCGCCGGCTTCCGCGCGGTGCAGTTCAACGCGGTGGTGGAGACGAACACCGGTGCCGTGCACCTCTGGGAGTCGCTGGGGTTCCGTATCATCGGCACCGTCCCGGAGGCGTTCGAGAGCCGCACGCACGGCTTCGTCGGCCTGCACGTGATGCACCGCTTCCTCTGACGCGCCGCCGTCCGAGGCGCGGCGTCCCGAGGGGAGGTGGCTCAGGCGGGCGTGGCCGCGAGGGCCGCGAGCACCTCCCCGGCGACCCGGTCGCCCATCCGGATCGCACCGTCGACGTGCTGGTAGCCGGCCCCGGCGAGATCGCTCGAGGCCCAGTGGAGGGGACCCACCGGCGTCCGCAGGTCCGCCCCGAACCGCTCCAGGCCGCCCATGTCGAAGCTCGCCGCGTAGGCGCCCCGCGTCCACTCCTCGCTGCCCCAGTCGCTCTCGACGTAGACGGTCGGGTGCATCGCCCGCTCGCCGTAGTAGCGCGCCAGGGACTCGAGGATCGCCGTCCTCCGCGCCTCCGGGGCCAGGGCCAGGAGGCGATCGGCGCGGGCGTCGGACACGAACCCGACGAGGATGCCGCGGGGGTCGCCGTGGTTCGAGTTGTCGTACGCCTCGTGCACCGGCAGGTAGGGGCTGAAGGCGGTGCCGGACAGGCCGTCGGCGCGCCAGAACGGTTCGTCGTAGACCGCGTGGACCTTGATGACCAGGCCGAGCGAGAGGTGCTGGTGCAGCACGTGGCGGCGGAGCGGAAGGCTCGGCACGTAGTCGATGCGGTCGTACAGGTTCGGCGGCACGGCCAGCACGACCTGCCGCGCGGTCACCGTCAGACCGCCGTCGGCCTCGACCGTGGCGCCGTCCTCCGACCAGCTGATCCGGCGTACCGGACGCCCGAGCAGGACGTCGTCGCCGAGCGCCTCGGCGAGGCGGAGCGGGACCTGCTGGAGGCCGCCGACGACCCGCTTGTCGAGGATGAAGTCCGCGTCGACGAGGTGGGAGTAGCTGCCGGCGGAGGCGGCCATGAGCAGCGACTGGAGGGCGGAGAAGGCGTGCGACGGCTTCGTCAGCATCGCCTCGGCGGTGAACATCGCGATGTTCGCCCTGGCCTCCGGATCCTCCGACAGCTGCTCGAGGAAGGCGCGCCAGGTGATCCCGTCGAGCTCCCGTGCGCGGGGGTGCGCCCACGGCCGGTCGGGGTCGAGCTCGGCGGTGAGCCCGTCGAGGACCTCGATCATCCGCTCGATCTCGGCCTGCGTCTCCGCCGCCGCCGGGAAGATGTCGCCCGTGAAGCGGACCGCCGCCCCGTCCGGTCCGACGTAGACGCTCTCGCCGTCGCGGAATCGGCTGAACGTGTCGAGCCCGAGCTTCTCGATCGCGCCGCGGAGCGCGGTCTGGTCGGGGGAGACCCACTGGCCGCCGAGCTCGAGCAGCACACCGGCCGACTCGTCGGTCCAGAGCCGCCCACCGACGCGATCCCGCGCCTCCACCACGACGACCGTCGCACCCGCGGCCTTCAGCCGGTTCGCCGCGGTGAGCCCGCACGCGCCGGCACCGATGACGACCACGTCCCGCTCCATCCGGATCATGCCGACAGCATAAGGAGGCGAGGATCCCGTGGCTGACGGTCTGGCCTGAGGATCGGCCCAGATCGTGCGGATTCCGTGCTCCGTTCCGGAGGAGACGACCGGATCCGTCGCGTCAGCCCAGCGCGGTGAGGGGGACGTGCGCCGCTCGGGCCACCACAACCACGACCGCGTAGATGCAGTAGAGACCGAGGAACCCGCCGAGCACGGTCTCCCGCCAGCTGCCCGCATGACCGAGCACGGGCACCGCGATGTAGCCGTTGCGCTTCCAGACGGCGTTGAGCACGGGCGTGCGGGTCCACAGCTTCGGCGGGGTGACCTGCACCGGCCAGGTGAGGGAGGGGACCCCCTCCACCGTGAGCAGGTCGCCTGCGATGTGGGTGAGGAAGCCGAGCCCCACCGCGATCGGGAACCAGGTCGGGTTGTCGGGGGCGAAGACGACGACCGCGGCTGCCGCGACGACGCCGATCAGCCACGCGGCGGCCCACGACCTGACCAGCTCCCTCGCCTTCACCGCGAAGCAGATGAGGCCGACCGTCGCGATCGCCGGCCCGATCGGCACCGACCCGAGCACGGGGACGGGCATGGCGAACCGGCCGATGAGCACCGCGAGGAGGGTGACGAGTGCGCCTGCGAGCACCGTGTGGAAGCCGTGACGGTGGCCGCCGCTCGCGTCCTCGATGCTCCGCGCGACGAGCTTCCCCACGACCGGCACCGAATGCGCGATCGTGCCGCTGTGGTGATCCGCGTCGGGCAGGAGGGCGGCGCCCGCGCAGACGACCGCCCCGGACAGCACGCCGGCGGGGGAGAGCGGGTAGACGTCCGTCCCGAACGACGGCAGCGCCGCGGTCGCCGCGAACCACACGGCGGCACCGCTGGTCGCATGGTTGACGCCCATCACGCCAGCCATGCTCCCGCCCCGTCGGCGCGGGACGGCGGCGCCGCGCGGAGCGGGAGGCGAGGCGCCCCGTCGTCAGGAGGCCAGCGCCTCCCGCACCGCGGTGACGAAGCCGTCGACGTCCGCCTCCGTCGTGTCGAACGCGCACATCCAGCGCACCTGCCGCTTCGCGCGATCCCAGTCGTAGAAGCGGTACCGCTCCCGCACCCGGTCGGCCGCGTCGAGATCGAGCTCGGCGAAGACCGCGTTCGCCTGCGTGGGATGGCTGAACGCGACGCCCTCGACCTGCTCGAGCGCCGTCCGGAGGCGGGCGGCCATCGCGTTCGCGTGCGCGGCGGTGCGGACCCCGAGCCCGTCCTCGAAGAGCGCGAGCAGCTGCGCGCTCGCGAACCGCATCTTGCTCGCCAGCTGCATGTTCATCTTGCGGAGGAACTGCAGCCCATCGACCCGCTCCGGCGCGAGCACGACGATCGCCTCCGCCCCGAGCAGCCCGTTCTTCGTCCCGCCGAGCGACAGCACGTCGACGCCCACGTCCTTCGTGAACGCGGAGAAGGGCAGGCCCAGCGCGGCGGCGGCGTTCCAGAGTCGGGCCCCATCCATGTGCACCGCCATCCCGCGCTCGTGCGCGAAGTCCGCGATCGCCCGCACCTCGTCCGGCGTGTAGACGGTGCCGAGCTCGGTCGACTGGGTGATCGAGACGGCGAGCGGCTGCGGCCGGTGCTCGTCGCCCCAGCCCCACGCCTCCGTCTCGGCGGCGGCGGGCGTGAGCTTGCCGTGCTCGGCGGGCACGACGAGGAGCTTGAGGCCGCTCACGCGCTCGGGGGCGCCGGCCTCGTCGGTGTGGATGTGCGCGGATCCGGTCGCGATGATCGCGCCCCACCGCGGCAGGAGCGCCGTGAGCGCCGTGACGTTCGCGCCCGTGCCGTTGAAGACGGGGAACACCTCGGCCTGCTCGCCGAACTCGGCGCGGATCACCTCCCCGAGCTTCGCGGTGTACACGTCCTCGCCGTAGGCGATCTGGTGGCCGCCGTTGGCGTCCGCGATGGCGGCGAGGACCTCGGGCAGCACGCCCGCGTAGTTGTCGGAGGCGAAGGTGCGGTGGTCGCGGTCGTGAAGGTGCACGGCTCCATCCTCCCCGAGCCGCGCTCCTACACTCGCCCCGTGTCCGCCCTCGCCACCCGCTTGCTGGTACTGGGGGTCGTGCGCATCTTCGAGCCGGCGAACGCCTATCAGCTGCGACGGGAGCTGCTCAGCTGGGAGGTGGACCGCTGGGCGAACATCAATCCTGGCTCCGTGTACGGGATGCTCACGAGCCTGGAGAAGGCCGGCCTCGTGGAGCGCCACGAGCTCATCGGGGTCAACGGCCGCCCGGTGAGCGTCTACACCACGACGCAGCGGGGGGCCGAGGAGTTCCCCGCCCTCGTGGACCGAGGGCTGCGGACGGTGGTGGACTGGGTCGACATCGCGGACCTCCGCGCGGCGCTCGCGATGGCCCCGTTCATCCCGCGGGAGGGCGTCGTGGTGGCGGTCGAGGAGCGGATCCGCGCGCTGGAGGCGGTCCTCAAGCGGATGTCGGGGCTCGAGGCGGCGCAGGAGCAGGAGCGCACCGTGCCGCCCCACGTCGCGGAGGGGTTCGGGCTGGAGCACGCCCTCGCCCGGGTCCAGCTCGACTGGCTCCGCCGATACCGAGCCCTCGTCGTCGACGGCACGTTCGTGTTCGCGGGCGAGGAGGGATGGGACTGGTCCCCCACGGCCGACGACCCCGGCTGGGCGATGGTCCGCGACCGGCAGCACTACCTCCCGCAGCTCGAAGCCCCCTCTTGACCACGACTATTCAATATTGAATACTCGACGGGTGATCGAGGTCGAAGGGCTGACGAAGACGTTCCCCACCCGAAGTGGCAGGGAGCGCATCGAGCTCCGGGCGGTCGACGGGGTGGACCTCCGCGTCGACGCGGGGGAGATCGTCGGGTTCCTCGGGCCGAACGGCGCGGGCAAGACCACGACCCTCCGGATGCTCACGACGCTCATCCGGCCCACCGGCGGTCGGGCGGTGGTGGCGGGCCACGACGTCGCGAAGGACCCGGTCGGGGTGCGCAGGTCGATCGGCTACGTCTCGCAGAGCGGGTCGACGGGGCCGGAGGCCCGGGCGGGTGAGGAGGTCGTGGACCACGGGATGCTCTACGGCGTCTCGCGCGCAGCGGCGACCGCGCGAGCCAGGGAGCTGTTCGCCGAGCTCGAGCTGGACGGGCTGTGGGAGCGGAAGCCGCGGACGATGAGCGGCGGTCAGCGGAGGCGCCTCGACATCGCGATGGGGCTCGTGCACGATCCGCGGCTCGTCTTCCTCGACGAGCCGACGACGGGACTCGATCCGCAGGCGCGCGCGAATCTCTGGGAGCACATCGCCGCACTGCGCGCCGAGCGGGGCGCGACGGTGTTCCTCACCACGCACTACCTCGACGAGGCGGATGCGCTCTGCGACCGCATCCTCGTGATCGACCACGGCCGCATCGTCGCCTCGGACACCCCCGACGCGCTCAAGCGCCAGGTCGCGGGGGACCTCGTCGAGCTCACGGTCGCCGACCCGTCGCAGGTGGGCGCGGCGGTCACGGCGCTCGCCGCGGCGCGGCCGGACGAGCCGCCGGAGGTCGACGGGGTCCGGGTCGCCGCGCGCGTCCGCGAGGTGGGCGATCGACTGCCGGGGCTCGTGCGCGCGCTCGACGACGCGGGCGTCGTGCTCGCGGCGATCGAGGTGCGCCGGCCCACCCTCGACGACGTGTTCCTCACCGTGACCGGCCGCTCCCTGCGAGAGGACGCCTGACATGCGGTTCTTCCGAGAGACCTTCATCGTGTTCAGGCGGCAGCTGCGGATCGCGCTGCGCAATCCGGCGTGGGTGATCATCGGTCTCGTCCAGCCCCTGCTCTACCTCGGCCTGTTCGGTCCGCTGCTGGTCCCGCTGGCGAGCGCCTTCGGCGCGGACAACGCCTACGCGCTGTTCGTCCCGGGGCTGCTCATCCAGCTCGGGCTCTTCGGGGCGCTGTTCGCGGGCTTCGGTCTCGTCGCGGAGTGGCGAGCGGGGGTCATCGAGGCCGAGCGCGTGACGCCTGCGTCGCGCACGGCGCTGCTGTTCGGTCGGGTGCTGCTGAACGCGGTGCAGCTGCTGGTGCAGGCGATCGTGCTCGTGCTGCTCGGATTCGCCTTCGGGTTGCAGGCCTCCTGGGGCGGCATCGTGTTCGGGATCGTGCTCACGGTGCTGCTCGGCGCCGCGTGCGCGTGCGCCTCGAATGCGATCGGGCTGCTCACGAAGAGCGAGGACGTGCTGGCGCCCCTCCTGAACAGCATCTCCCTGCCGGTGCTGCTGCTGTCGGGCATCCTGCTGCCCATCACGCAGCCGAAGTGGCTCGTCGCCGTGTCGGACGTGGTACCCACCCGGCACATCGTCGACGCCATCCGCCGGGTCTTCACCGGCACCTTCGACTCGACCGTGTGGTGGGGCTCGTTCTGGGCGGTGCTGGTGTTCGCGGTCGCCGGATGGTGGGGCACGCGGGTGTTCCGCCGCGAGAACGCCTGACCCGCCCGCACAGCGCTCAGGCGGTGATGCCGGCCGTCGACTCGATCGTGGGGCGCAGCTTCTTGCCGAGCGCCTCGTAGAACATCGACAGCGGGAACTCGTCGTCGAGCACGGCGTCGGTGTAGCCCTTCGGCGGTCCGGCGAGCACCTCGACCGGCAGGCCCCGCGCCCACACGGAGGCGGGGTTCGGCGTCAGTGTCGCCCGGACGAGCTCGTAGGCCGCGAGCCAGTGGGCGGTCTTCGGCCGGTCGATCGAAGCCCAGTAGAGCTCGTTGATCGCGTCCGAGAGCGCCACCACCGTGTCGGGGAGCTGCTCCCAGTCGATGGTGAGGCTCGTGTCCGTCCAGTGCAGCACGTGGTGCTGGTGCAGCCAGGCGAAGAGCAGCTGGCCGCCGAGGCCGTCGTAGTTCCGCACCCGCGAGCCGGTGAGCGGGAAGCGGAAGATGCGGTCGAACAGGATCGCGTACTGCGCGAGGCGCGCGTGGTCGCGGGTGACCTCGTCGGTGTCCTCGTCGCGGACGAGGCGGACGGCCGCCCGGAACGCGGTGAGGTCGCACCGCAGCTCCTCGAGCGAGTAGAGGAAGTACGGCATCCGCTGCTTGATCATGAACGGGTCGAAGGGCAGGTCGCCCCGCATGTGGGTGCGGTCGTGCACCAGGTCCCAGAGCACGAAGGCGCGCTCGGTGAGCTCCTGGTCGCCCAGGAGGCGCCGGGCGTCCTCCGGCAGGTCGAGCTTCGTGATCTCCGCGGCGGCGGCGACGACGCGGCGGAACCGGGCCGCTTCGCGGTCCTGGAAGATCGCCCCCCACGTGAACGGGATCAGCTCCTTCATGGCCACGGTCTCCGGGAACAGCACGGCGGAGTTCGTGTCGTAGCCGGGGGTGAAGTCGACGAAGCGGATCGGCACGAAGAGCGCGTTCGAGTAGGTCTCGCGCTCGAGGGCAGCGATGAAGTCCGGCCAGATGACGTCCACGAGCAGGGCCTCGAGCAGGCGGTCGGGCGACCCGTTCTGCGTCGTCATCGGGAAGAGCACCAGGTGACGGAGGCCGTCCACGCGGTCCCGCTGGGGGTGGAAGGCGCCGAGCGAGACCCGGAAGTCCGGGACGTCGATGCCCGAGTCCGCCCACGCGGCGAGGTCCCCGTCGAGCGCGGACAGGTACGCCGCGTCGTGGGGGAACGCGGGGGCGAGGGACCGGACGAGCTCGCGCACCTCGGCGAGCAGGGCAGCAGCGTGCTCGCGATCGGCGCCGTCGGCGAGTGCGCCGTCCTGCCGCTGGAGCGCCCGGAACGCGGTCACCGCGGCCTTCAGCCGCAGCCACTCCGGGGTCTCGGCCGTGACGGTCGGCTGGGTGGTCTCGAGCAGCGACATGGTGCGCCTCCTTCGGTCCACATCGACGGTACGGCGCACCGCGCGACGGTTCCGTGCGCGCGGCGTGCAAGAACCTGCCGCGCACGCAGCATCGTTGCGTCCCCTTCGTCGTTCAGGAGAAACGGGCGCAGACGGCGCTGTTCTCCTGAACGACGAAGGGAGCCGGAGGGGCGGCGTGGCGGCCGTGCCGTGCAGGATGCGCGACCCGGGAGGATTGGGGTGTGGCCGGGGTGCTGGAGGGGTTCGCGGTCATCGGCGCCGTCGTGCTCGTCGGGTACCTGCTCGGACGGTTCGACGTCCTCGGTGCGAACGCGCGGATGGTCCTCAGCCGGTTCGTCTTCTTCGCCGCCGCACCGTGCCTGCTGTTCACGGTCATCGCGGCGGCCGACCCGTCCGTGCTCCTCTCGCCGCTGCTCGCGGTCTCGGCGCTCGCCGCGGTCTCGTCGGCGCTCGTCTACGTGCTCGTCGCGCGGTTCGCCTGGCACCGCGACCTCGGCGTGCTGACGGTCGGTGCGCTGAGCAGCGGCTACGTCAACGCGAACAACATCGGGCTGCCGGTCGCCGTCTACCTGCTGGGATCGGCGGCCTACACCGCGCCGCTGATCATGCTGCAGCTGCTCGTGTTCGCTCCCGTCGCGCTGGTCTGCCTCGACGCCGCGACCAGGGAGGGGCGGCGGTCGCTGCTCGGCACGGTCGCCGCGTCCCTGCGCAACCCGCTGATCATCGCGTCGGTGCTCGGCGCGGTGCTCGCCGTCGGCCACGTGCACCTCCCGTCCGTGGTGCTGGAGCCCCTCCGGCTGCTCGGGGGCGCCTCCGTGCCGCTGATGCTGGCGGTGTTCGGGATGTCGCTCGCCGGCAGCCGGCTGCTCGCCGCGGGCACGGGACGTCGCGACGCCCTGCTCGCGTCGCTGCTGAAGGCGGTGGGGATGCCGGCCGTGGCCTGGGGCGTCGGCGCGCTCCTCTTCCACCTCCCGCCCCAGGAGCTGCACGTGGCGGTCGTGCTCGCCGGCCTGCCGACGGCCCAGAACGTGCAGAACTACGCGCTCCGCTACGGCACCGGCGTCGTCATCGCGCGGGACGCGGGGCTCATCACGACGGTCGCGTCCATCCCGGTGCTGCTCGTGGTGTCCCTGCTCCTCGTGCCGTGAGCCGTCGGATCCGCGTGCACCCCCGGACCTTGAGAGTTCACTGAGGCGACGCTGGCCCGGCATACGCTGTCGCCCCTGCCGGTTCCGACCCTCCGGAGGTGTTCCCATGACCGCGATCGAGAGCCCTGTCGTCGCGCCGCTCCCGGTACTCACCCCGGACTCGCTCGAGCCCGCCGAGCGGCCCACGCTGTACTTCCTCGGCGTCTCGACCGGAGCCTCCTCGATCCAGCGGGTCTTCCCCGCCTGGGCCGCAGAGCTCGGCCTCGGCGACGCGGTGCTGCGCGGCCTCGACCTGCCCGTCGGCGCGCCGGCGGAGCACACCCGCCGCATCGTGGAGTTCCTCCGGCAGGACGAGCTCGGCCTGGGCATGCAGATCACGAGCCACAAGATCGCCGTCGGCACCGCAGCCCGTGACCTCTTCGTCGAGCTCCGGCCGCTCGCCACCCTCATGGGCGAGGTCAGCTGCGTGACGAAGGAGGACGACGGCCTGCACGGCTTCGCGAAGGACCCGGTGGCCGGAGCCCTCGCGCTCGACGCGATCGTGCCGCCGGGCACGTGGGCCTCGAGCGCGGGGGACGCCGTCGTGCTCGGCGCCGGCGGCGCGGGCACCGCGCTGACGTGGTGCCTGGTCCGGGAGGAGCGCGGTGCGGACCGCCCGGCGCGGCTCGTGGTGACCGATCGCGACGGCGACCGCCTGGAGCATCTCGCCGGCATCGCGCGGCAGGTCGGTGCGGACGTGCCGCTCGAGCTGGTGCGGGTCGGCTCAGCGGACGAGACGGACGCGGTGCTCGCCGCGCGCCCGGAGGGCTCGCTCGTCGTGAACGCCACCGGCCTCGGCAAGGACCTGCCCGGCTCACCGATCGGCGAGGACGCGCTGCTCCCGCGCGACTCGGTGGCGTGGGATCTCAACTACCGGGGCGACCTCCGGTTCCTCGACACGGCCCTGCGGCAGGCGGGGGAGCGCCGGGTTCGGGCCGAGGACGGTTGGACGTACTTCGTGCACGGCTGGCTGCAGGCGGTCAAGGAGGTCTTCCGGATCGACGTGCCGACCTCCGGGCCGGACTTCGACCGGCTCAGCGACCTGGCGCGCGCTGCTCGCTGAGCCCCTCGGGCCGGCGCGGCTCGGTCGTCGCGGCGCGCTCGCCGCGGACGAGCAGGTTCACGACGTCGCCCGCCTCGACCACGGTCGACTTCGACACGGAGTGCACGCGTCCCGCTCGGGTGAAGGACACCGGCGCGCTGCCCGCCGGCCAGTCCACGTCGGCCACCGGGCGGCCGGCGACCGGCGCGCCCGGCGCGATCTCGACCTCGACCACGCGGAAGCCGGGCAGCGGGCTCGAGCTCGCCGCGGGCGGTGTGGCGCTGCGGCTCTCCGGGAGCAGTGCGGCGCGCACCGAGCGGAGCACGCTCGGGGCGGTGATCCACCCGGTGATGCGAGACCCGTCCGACGAGACGACCGGCATGCCCTCGCGCCCGTACTCGTCGAGCTGCCGGAGCGCCTCCGTCACCGATTCGCTCTCGAACACCGCCTGCGGGTTCCGCTCGAGCCGGACGGCGCCGATGCGGGAGAAGTCGGGACCGGACTCCTTCGCATGGCTGCGGGAGGGGATGTCGAGCGCTTCCGGGAGCGGGCGCATCGTCGTGCCGGCGGTGAGCTGCAGGAACGCGCGCCAGGGCGCGATGCGATCGAGATCCTGGCCCCGCCGCAGGAGCTTGGTCGTGTAGATCGTGCCGTAGGAGAGCTGTCGTGACACGGCCGTCGACACGCCGACGGTGAGCATGACGGGCAGGGCGAGGGTGAAGTCCCCCGTCATCTCCACCACGCTCGCGAGCGCGGTGAGCGGCGCCCGGGTGGAGGCGCTGAAGACGCCGGCCATGCCCATCGCGGCATACAGTGCCGGGTCGCCGGCGGCCGCCCCGAAGACGTGGTCGGCGATCTCGCCGAACACGGTCCCCGTCATCAGCCCGACGAAGAGCGATGGCGCGAAGACGCCGCCTGATCCGCCGACGGCGAGCGTGACGCTCGTCGCCACGACCTTGCCGATCGCGAGCACGACGAGGAACCAGAGCGCGTAGTCGCCGGCGAGCGCCTTGAACATCACGGGGTAGCCGACCCCGTACATCTGGGGGAGCGCGAGCAGGACCAGGCCGACCGCCACACCGCCCACCACGGGTCGCGCCCACTCCGGGCGGCCCCGCCAGAGCCGGTCGACGAGGTCCTCCACCGCGTAGAGCACCTTCGAGAAGCCCTGGCCGATGAACGCGGCCAGCACGGCGAGCACCGCGACGAGCAGGTAGTCCTGCGGCCCACGGAGTGCCGTGCCGATCGGGAAGCCGGAGAGGAACCGCTCGGCACCGAGGAACGGGATCGCGATCGCGTCCGCGACCATCGCGGAGACCATGACCGCGAAGAGGGCCTCGGCGGAGAGCTCGCGGAGGATGATCTCCGCACCGAAGAACACCCCCGTGATCGGGGCGTTGAAGGTGGCCGCGATGCCGCCGCCCGCACCGCAGGCGACCAGCACGCGCAGGCGGTGCTCCGGCACGCGCACCCACTGGCCGAAGCTCGAGGCCAGCGCGGATCCGATCTGGACGATCGGCCCCTCGCGTCCCACCGAGCCGCCGGACCCGATGGTCAGCGCCGAGGCCAGCGCCTTCACGGCCGCCACCTGGGGGCGGATCCGGCCGCCGCGCTCGGCGACCGCGATCATCACCTCGGGCACGCCGTGGCCGCGCGCCTCCCGGGCGAACCGTTGCACGAGCGGGCCGTGCAGCGCACCTCCGATCACGGGGGCGAGCACGAGGAAGGCGAGGCCGAGCCAGGGGGCGTGGGCCGAGCCGACCCAGCCGCCCTGGCCGAACTCGACGTGCCCCGTGAACACCCACGTGATGCCGTTGACGAGGAACCGGAAGACGACCGCGCCGAGCCCGGCGCCCACGCCGACGAGGAGCGCGAGCCCGAGCAGCCCGAGACCCGACTCCCGTGCGAGCGCGCCGATCCTGGCGGTGGCGGCGCGAGCGGGACGGCGGTCGCGGACAGCGGACATGGAGCTCCTCCGGGAGGCCGGGCGCGGGCGGGCCGCGGCCAGATGTGTGCAGGCATGCACTTATTGCAGGACTGCAAGCGCCTCCGGTGCTCAGGCTCCGTTCACGGCTCGGCGGACGTGCGCGACGATCCCGTCCGCCGCGAGCTCAACCTGCTCCAGCGTGGCGAGGAAGTCGTCGTGGCCGCCGTACCAGGGGTCCTCGACGTCGAGGACCGACTCGTCGACCCGGTCGAGCGGCGGCGACGCCGGATCGAACGACCGGTACATCCGCACCTTCGCGGTGTGCTCGGCCGTCGCGGCCAGCGTCCGGAGGCGGCGGGCGTGGTGCGCCGTCATGGCGAGCAGCAGGTCGCGCGCCGCCACGTCCTCGGCGGTGACCTGGTGCGCGGTCCGTCGGGGAACCGCGTAGCCCGCCTCCTGCAGCACCCGGGCGGCACGCGGGTCGATCGGGTTGCCGAGCTCCTCGGAGGAGGTGCCACCCGAGTCGACGACGACCAGGTGGCCGAGCCCCGCCTCCTCGAACCGGTCGCGCAGCACGACCTCGGCGATCGGCGACCGGCAGATGTTGCCGGTGCAGACGGTCATGACGCGGTACGGCATCAGAAGATCATCGGGCGGTCGTCGTCGAGCGGCGAGTCCGCGTCGAGGTCGACGACGACCGGCACGTGGTCGCTCGGAGCGTCCCCCTTGCGCTCGTCCCGCTCGATCGAGGCGCCGCTCACGAGCTCCTGGAACGCCGGCGAGCCGAGCACGAAGTCGATCCGCATGCCCTCGTTCCGCGGGAACCGGAGCTGCTTGTAGTCCCAGTACGTGTATCCCGTCGGCACGAGCGGCCGGACCACGTCGGCGAAGCCGAGCTCCTCGAAGCGCCGGAAGGCCGCGCGCTCCGGCGGGGACACGTGGGTCGCCCCCTCGAACACGGCCATGTCCCACACGTCGGAGTCGAGCGGTGCGATGTTCCAGTCGCCCATCAGCGCCAGCGGCTCGCCCTCGTGCTCGGCCGTCCACGCGGACGCGACGTCGGCGAGTGCGTCGAGCCATGCGAGCTTGTACGGGTAGTGCGCGTTCTCGAGGTCGCGGCCGTTCGGCACGTAGAGGCTCCACAGCCGGACGTCGCCGACCGTGACGGCCATGGCCCGCGCCTCGAGCGGCAGTGCACCGTCGGCGAGGGGCTTCCCGAACCCGGGCATGCCGGGGAAGTCGAGCTCGACGTCCGACAACCCGATGCGGCTGGCGAAGGCGACGCCGTTCCACTGCGAGTGCCCGTGGGTGACGACCTCGTAGCCGGCGGCGTCGAACGCGTCATGCGGGAACTGGTCGTCGCGGCACTTGATCTCCTGCATCGCGAGCACGTCGACGTCGGCGCGCTGCAGCCAGTCGGTGACCCGGCCGGCCCGCGCCCGGATCGAGTTGACGTTCCAGGTGGCGATCCGCACGGGGTGCAACGCTACCGATGGCGGCGGGGAGTCCGTCGGGGAGGGCGGGGCCATGAGCGCGCGGCACGAGGCGGTCCGGGCGTTCCTCGTCCTGAGCGGCAGGGGGCGGCGCTGGCGGTCGCCCGCGGCGCTCGACGCGGCGATCCGTCGTCGCCCGGAGCGGTCGGCACCGCCTGCGCCCCGTGGCCGCGTCGCGGTGTCGACGGGACTCGACGGGGGCTGGCCGGTGGTGCGCCTCGTGCCTCCGAACTCCTCCGGGTCGGTGCTCGCCCTGCACGGCGGCGGCTACGTCTTCGGACCGGAGGCGCAGCACTGGGCGTTCTGGCGCACCGTCGCCGCGGCCAGCGGCCGGTCCGTCGTCGTGCCGCTCTACCGCCTCGCCCCGGAGGGGACCGCGGCCGACACCGTGCCGCACGTCGCGGCCATCGCGCGCGGGCTCGCGGCGGACGGCCCGCTGGCGCTCCTGGGCGACTCCGCGGGCGGTGGGATGGCGCTCGCCGCGGCGCAGCTGCTCGCCGCGGACGGCCTCCGGCCGACGCTGCTCCTCAGCGCATCGTGGCTCGACGGGGCGGTGACCCGGCCGTGGACCACGCCGCGCGACCCGTGGCTCGCCGCCCCCGGCCTCCGGCACGCGGCCGAGCTGTACCGCGGCGACCTGCCCGTCGACCATCCGTTCGTGAGCCCGCTCCTCGGCCCCCTCGACGGGCTCGGGACGGTGGTCGTCGCCTCCGGCACCCGCGACGTGCTCCACCGGGACGCGCTCCGGCTGGAGGAGCGCTGCCCGACCCCGGTACGCGTGCTGGTCGGGGACGGCCTGCTGCACAACTGGCCGCTGCTGCCCGTGCCGGAGGCCCGCATGGCGCTCCGGACGTTCGTCGACGCCCTCCGCTGACTTCGCGGATCCGGAAGGATTCCGCGACACGCCGCGAGCGGAGTGCCGTCGGCGGGGTGTCGTCGAGGATCTCCGGATCCGCGGACCTGCCTACGATGGGGGACCGTGCCCAGCGCCCGCGACCAGCTCATCGAGTACATCCGATCGGACGCCGTGTTCCACGGCGACTTCACCCTCACGTCGGGCAAGAAGGCGTCCTTCTACGTCGACCTGCGGAGGGTGAGCCTCGACCACCGCGTCGCGCCGCTGATCGGGCAGGTGATGCTCGACCTGATCGCGGATGTCCCCGACGTGGCGGCCGTCGGCGGCCTCACGATGGGCGCCGACCCGATCGCCTCCGCGATCCTCCACCAGGCGGCTGCGCGCGGCGTCGCGCTCGACGCGTTCGTGGTGCGCAAGGAGCCCAAGGACCACGGGCGCGGCCGTCAGGTCGAGGGGCCCGACGTCGCCGGGAAGCGCGTGATCGTCGTGGAGGACACCTCGACCACGGGCGGCTCGCCGCTCAAGGCGATCGAGGCCCTCGAGCGCGCTGGGGCGGAGATCGCGGCCGTCGCCGTCGTGGTGGACCGGAACACCGAGGCGCGCTCGGTGATCGAGGCGGCCGGGCACCGGTACCTCGCCGCGCTCGACCTCACCGACCTGGGCCTCGCGTGACGCATGCCGTCACGGGCATGACCGCGCTCGACGCGACCGGTGCGGTGCCGCTCGCCGTGGTGGAGCGCAGCGGCTTCCCGGAGTCGCAGCACGTGGGCGCGGCGGTCGTCGTCGCCCCCGACGGTGCCGTCCTCACCGAGCACGGCGACACGAGCGCCCTCGTCTACCCCCGCAGCGCGCTCAAGCCGTTCCAGACGATCGCGGCCGTGCGCGCGGGCGTCTCGCTCGACCCGGCGGGGCTGACCATCGTGACGTCGAGCCACGAGGGCACCGCGGCGCACGTCGCGGCGGTGCGGGCGGTGCTGGCATCCGTCGGCGCGACGGAGGCGGACCTGCGGACGCCGGAGGCGTGGCCCGGCTCCCAGGAGGCGGCGCACGACCTCGTCCGCGCGGGGCTCGGGCCGAGCCGGAGGGCGATGAACTGCTCCGGCAACCACGCCGGGATGATCGGTGCCGCGCTCGCACTCGGCGTGTCGGTCGAGCAGTACCTCGACCCCGCGAACCGGGTGCACCGGCTCGCCGTCGAGGTGATCCGCGAGTACGCCGGCGCGGTACCGCAGCACCCGGGTACGGACGGCTGCGGCGGGCCGGTCTGGGCGCTCCCGGTCGTCGCGCTCGCCCGCGGCTACGCGGCGCTCCTCGCCGCGAACCCCGATCTCGGCGCCGCGATCCTGGCGCACCCGGTGCTGATCGACGGTGCGGGATCCCGGACGACGCGGGCGATCGAGACGCTCGGCGTCGTCGCGAAGGCCGGTGCCGAGGGCGTCTGGTGCGCGGTGGCGCCCTCCGGTGCCGCCGTCGCGGTGAAGATGCTCGACGGCGGCGGCCGGGCAGCTGCGACGGTCGCGGTGTCGCTGCTGCGGGCCGCGGGTGTGATCGACGGCGACGCGGCGGAGGCGTTCCTCCTGCACCCGTCGCTCGCCGTCCTGGGCGGCGGCCGCGAGGTCGGCCGCATCCGCCCCGTCGTCTGAGCGCGTCAGCAGGAACGTCTGACCACGTCAGCAGGAACGATCACCGACCGCAGGAAGGGATCGCCCTCGGATTCCTGCTGTAGCGCGTTCTTCCTGCCGTCGTGCTCGCCCGGCGGGCGGCTCGACCCGATGGGGGACTCGAGGCCTCCTGCTGACGGGCGCCGGCGCCCGGGCGGTCAGTCCTCCGAGCCCTGCGTCTGGATCGGTTCCGGCTCGAGCAGGTCCGCGACGGAGGCGAGCACCTCGTCCGGGCGGAAGGGGTAGCGGTCGATCTCTGCCCGGTCGCTGATGCCGGTCATCACGAGGATCGTGTGCAGTCCGGCCTCGATCCCCGCGACCACGTCGGTGTCCATGCGGTCGCCGATCATGCCGGTGTTCTCGCTGTGGGCGCCGATGCGGTTCATCGCCGACCGGAACATCATCGGGTTCGGCTTGCCGACCACGTACGGGGTCTTGCCCGTCGCGCGCTGGATGAGGGCGGCCACGGCTCCGGTGGCGGGCAGCGGTCCCTCGCTCGACGGCCCGGTGGCGTCCGGGTTCGTGACGATGAAGCGCGCGCCCGCGCCGATGAGGCGGATCGCCTTCGTGATCGCCTCGAACGAGTAGTTCCGCGTCTCCCCGACGACCACGTAGTCCGGCGCGGTGTCGGTGAGGATGTAGCCGGCTTCGTGCAGTGCCGTGGTGAGCCCCGCCTCCCCGATCACGAACGCGCTGCCGCCCGGGATCTGCGAGGCGAGGAAGTCCGCCGTCGCGAGCGCGGACGTCCAGATCGCCCCCTCCGGCACCGACAGCCCGGAGGCGCGGAGCCGTGCGGCCAGGTCCCGCGGCGTGAAGATCGAGTTGTTCGTGAGCACCAGGAAGGGCTTGCCCTGGTCGGTCCACTGCTGGATCAGCTCGGCGGCGCCGCGGATCGCCTGGTTCTCGTGGACGAGCACGCCGTCCATGTCGGTCAGCCAGCAGTCGATGTCGGCTCGGGTCCCTGCCACGGCACCAGCGTACGGACGTGGGACCGGCCGCCGCACCCGCCCAGCACTGGGGCCGGACTCCTCCACCCCGACTCTGCGACGATGCGGTGTGCTGGATTGGTTCCTGGGCGCCCTGCCCGCCACGGTCCTCGTCGTGATCGAGGTCGGGCTGCTCATCGTGGCGCTCGCGGCAGCACCCAGGAACCGGCGCCCCTCCTCCGCGCTCGCCTGGATCATCCTCATCGTCGTGCTGCCGTTCGTCGGCCTGGCGCTCTTCGCGCTGATCGGCTCCCCGAAGCTGCCGAAGGTCAGGCGCGACAAGCAGCGCACGATGAACGAGCGCATCGAGCAGCGGGCGCGCACGGTCGAGCACGTGACCGACACCCACGGTGCGCCCCCGTGGCTGCCCTCCATCGCGAGGCTCAACCGGGAGATGGGCGCGATGCCGCTCATCGACGGCAACACGGCGACCCTGCTGCCCCATTTCGAGGAGCAGCTCGCGGGGCTGATCGACGCCGTCGACGCGGCGGAGCGCTACCTGCACGTCGAGTTCTACATCCTCGCCCTCGACAGCACGACCCGGCCGTTCTTCGCGGCGCTGAGCCGCGCGGTCGAGCGGGGCGTGGCGGTGCGGGTCCTCGTGGACCACCTCGGCTCACTGAAGTACCCGGGGTTCAGGCGGGCCAGGCGGGAGCTGACGCGCATGGGCGCGGACTGGCGCCTGATGCTCCCGGTGCAGCCCCTGCGCGGCCGCTACCAGCGGCTCGACCTCCGCAACCACCGGAAGCTGATGGTGGTGGACGGGCAGGTCGGCTTCGTCGGGTCGATGAACGTCATCGACCCGAGCTACGAGACCGCGGGCAACCGGCGCCGCGGGCTGCAATGGCGCGATCTCATGGCCCGCGTGGAGGGCCCGGTGGTGCAGGAGATCGACGCCCTGTTCGTGACCGACTGGTACAGCGAGACGGACGAGATCCCCGGCAACATCACCGTCGACGCGGAGGTCGACGACGAGGACCCCACGACCCTGCTCGCCCAGATCGCGCCCTCGGGCCCCGCGTTCGAGACCGAGAACAACCTCGCGCTGTTCAACTCGCTGATCTACGCGGCCGAACGTCGCATCTCGATCACGAGCCCCTACTTCGTGCCGGACGAGTCGCTGCTCGGTGCGATCCTGACCGCTGCGCGTCGCGGCGTCTCGGTGGAGCTGTTCGTGGGGGAGATCGGGGATCAGTTCCTCGTCTTCCACGCCCAGCACTCGTACTACGAGGAGCTCCTCCTCGCGGGGGTCCGGATCTTCGAGTACTCGGCGCCGACGATCCTCCACGCGAAGCACATGTCGGTCGACGACCTGGTCTCGGTCGTCGGGTCGTCGAACATGGACATCCGGTCGTTCCAGCTCGACCTCGAGCTGATGATGCTCGTCTCCGGGAAGGCGTTCACCGACGCGCTGAAGTCGGTCGAGGACGAGTACCGGACGAAGTCCACGGAGCTGACGCTGAGCGCGTGGCAGGGCAGGAGCGCGTTCCACGCGTTCGTCGACGGCGTCGCCCGCCTCACCTCCGCCGTCCAGTAGGCGGCACGGCGGAGCGGTCAGGGCAGCAGGAGGACCTTCCCGGTCGTCCGCCGCCCTTCGAGCGCCCGGTGGGCGTCGGCGGCCGCGGCCAGCGGGTACTCCGCTCCGATCCGGACCCGGAGGGCGCCGCTCGCGACGGCCCCGAGCACCTCGCCGTAGCGCCATGCCCGCTCCTCGGGCGTGCGGAGGAAGTCGCCCATCGTCGGTCGCGTGAGCACGAGCGAGCCCCGCATGAGCCGCAGCGGGTCGATCGGCGGCACCGGGCCGCCTGCGCCGCCGAAGAGCGCCATGGTGCCGCGCGGGCGGAGGGATGCGAGCGAGCCCTCGAACGTGGGGCGGCCCACGCCGTCGTAGACGACGTCGACCCCTCCGCCTCCCGTGAGCTCCCGCACCCGGTCGGGGAAGCCGTCGTAGTCCAGCACGTGGTCGGCGCCCGCCTCCGCGGCGAGCGCCCGCTTCTCCGCGCCGCCGACGGTCGTGATCACCGTCGCACCGCGGGCCTTCGCGAGCTGGATGAGCAGCAGGCCGACCCCGCCCGCGCCGGCGTGCACGAGCAGCGTCGTGCCGGCATCGACGGGGAACACGGAGGTGACGAGGTAGTGGGCGGTCAGCCCCTGCAGCGGCACCGCAGCGGCGGTGCGGAGGTCGACCTGATCCGGCACCCGCGCGGCGCGGTCGGCGGCCACGGTCGCGTACTCGGCGTAGGTGCGCGACGCCTCTGCGCTGGTCACGAGGTCGCCGACGGCCCAGCCCTCGACGCCGGCACCGACCGCCTCGACCGTCCCGGCGCCCTCCGAGCCCGGCACGTGCGGGAACGGGACGGGGTACTGCCCGCTCCGCCGGTAGACGTCGACGAAGTTCACCCCGGTCGCGGCCAGCCGGACGAGGAGCTCCCCGTCGCCGGGTTCCGGGACCGGCAGCTCGGCCGATCGCAGCACCTCCGGGCCGCCCGCCTCCGTCGCCTGGACCGCGCGCATCGTGTCCGCCATGCGGATCAGTGTGCCGATGGCGCCCCGTAGCGTGGCTGGGTGCACATCGGGATCGACCTGGCCTGGGGTGCGAACGGCCGCACGGGGCTCGCGGCGGTGGACGAGGCCGGTGCGCTCCTCGACTCGGCGAGCGTGCGCACGGACGACGAGATCGATGCCTGGCTCGCCGGGCACGGCCCCGCCGGGGTGATCGGGGTCGACGCGCCGCTCATCGTGCGGAACGCGACGGGCAGGAGGGTCACGGAGCGGCAGCTGGGCCAGGCCTACGCCCGGTTCGACGCCGGCGCCCACCCGACGAACCGGTCCCGGCCGTGGATGGACCCGCCCCGCGGCCTCCGGCTCGCCGAGCGGCACGGGTGGTCGCTCGACCCGGACCACCTCGGCCCCGAGCCGCGCTGCCTCGAGGTGTACCCCCACGCCGGGATGGTCGGCCTGTTCGGGCTCGGCCGGGTGATCCCGTACAAGAAGGGCTCGTTCGACGACCGCCGCGCCGCCTTCGAGAGGCTGCTCGGTCTCCTCGAGTCCCTCGCGCCGCTGCGGCTCGACGGGAGCGCCTCCTGGGCGTCCATCCGCTCCCGGTTCGCGGCGGCGACCCGGCCCGTCGACCTCGATCGGCTCGAGGACGAGGTCGACGCGGTCTTCTGCGCGCACCTCGCCTGGCTGTGGGCGGAGCGACCGGGGACCCTGCAGCGGTACGGCGATCCCGCCGACGGCTGCATCGTCGCTCCGCCGCCTCCCGAGCACGAGCCGACGCCCCGCGGCGCTCGGCCGACCCCCCGCTGCGCTGAGCCGGCCGTCGAGCGGCCCGCCGTCGGCGTCGGGCCGTGGCCGGGCGAGTGGCCGGTGGGGGAGCGGTGGGACCCCGAGCTGCTCGAGCACGGGGACACCCGCAACGTGGTCGACCGGTACCGGTACTGGCGCACGGAGGCGATCGTCGCCGACCTCGACGCGGTGCGGCATCCGTTCTCGGTGGCGATCGAGAACTGGCAGCACGATTCGAACATCGGGTCGATCGTGCGGTCGGCGAACGCGTTCGCGGCGGAGACGGTGCACATCGTCGGTCGTCGGCGCTGGAACCGTCGCGGCGCGATGGTGACGGACCGCTACCAGCACGTGCTCCATCACGAGGACGTCGCGGGCCTGCTCGCCTGGGCGCGGGAGCGCGACCTGCCGGTCATCGCGGTCGACAACGTGCCGGGATCGGTGCCGGTCGACGCGTTCCCGCTGCCGCGGCGCTGCCTGCTGCTGTTCGGCCAGGAGGGGCCGGGGCTGAGCGCGGAGGCGCTCGCGGGCGCCTCCGCGGTCGTGGAGATCCGGCAGTTCGGCTCGACGCGCTCGATCAACGCGTCGGCGGCCGCGGCGGTCGTGATGCACGAGTGGGTCCGCCGCTGGGCGTGACCTCCTTCGTCGTTCCGGAGGTGCGGGGCCGCGGCGCGCGGGACTGCAGAACGAAGAAGGGGGGCTCGGCGGGGGGGCCGGGTGGGGCGGGGCCCCACCAGGCGCGCGCGGGACACGACCAA
>NZ_JBQCGC010000045.1:0-17650 GCF_051956055.1 Amnibacterium sp. | reverse complement strand
CCCCGGCGGGGCGGGGCCACCCCCCCCCCGCGCCCCCCCCCCCCCCCCCGCCGGGGGGGGGCGCCCGGCGGCGCCCGCGGCGGCCCCGCCCCCCCCCCCGACGCCCGATTCGATCAGATCGACCACGGGGTCACTTGATGTTCTGCTCGAACCAGCTCACGATCTGCGACTCCTGGTCACCCCAGTAGACCGGGTCGAGGCGCTGGTAGGCGGAGGGGAAGGCGGGCACGGCGCCGGCCGGGGAGACCCCCTTCACAACGGGCCAGAACAGCGAGTCGCCCGACGGGTCGGCGCCCTCCATGACCTTCTGCCCCTCGGGCGACAGCGCGTAGTCCACGAAGCGCTTCGCCTCCGCCTGCTTCGTGGCGTCGAGCTGCTTCTGGATGCCGAGCACGCTGGGCAGGAGGGTGGACTTCGGCAGGTAGACGATCTTCGGCTGGAACTTCGCGGTCGCCTTGACCTTCAGGGTCTCCCCGATCGCGGCGGAGCTCTGGACGATGCCGTAGTCGATCTGGCCCGTCTCGAGCGCGTGCAGCGTGTCCCCGTTGGTCGGGTAGACCTTGAGCCCGTTCTTCTTGAGCGCCGTGAAGTACGCCTCCCCCTTCGCGATCCCGTCGCTGGTGCCGCCCAGCTGGTTCATGACGCCGGCGATGAAGGGGTAGGTGGGACCGGACTGGGCCGGGTCGTTCATCCCGACCTTCCCGGCGTACGCCGAGGTGAGGAGGTCGGTGTACTGCGTCGGAACCGTGCTGGTCCGGGCGGCGTTGTAGATGACCGCGGCCATGAGCGTCGTACCGGTCGGCGTGTACGCGTGATCCGCGGGCTGCAGCGCGGTGCCGGCCGCGGTGAGCGGCGCCGACGACTGGTACGGCAGGAGCAGGCCCTGCTTGTCGAGCGACGCGAACGCCTGATCGCCGTCGACCCAGAGCATCGACCACTGGGGGTTGCTGCGCTCGGCGCCGATCTTCGTCAGCAGCGGCCCGGTGCTGTCGTCGTCCACCTTGACCGGGATGCCCGTCTTCGCCGTGAAGGCCTTCGCGACGGCCGAGTCGTAGCCCTCCGCGGCGTACAGCGTCAGCGGCTCGACCGTTCCGGACGCACTCGCCGATCCGGTGCCGGTCGCGCTCGCCGTGGCGGAGCACCCGGCGAGCGCGGCGCTTGCCGCAGCGATCACCAGGGCACCGAGGATGCGCCTCTTTCCCGTCGTGTCCACGAACCTCTCCTTGATCGATGTCACCCGTCTGATGTGACGAGTGTTAGAGAGGATCGGTATCGTCCGTTTCCGTCAATTGTCGGCGCGGTGTCGAGTAGGTGAACGCCGTCGCAGCGCGCTCCGCCCTCCTGCCACCGGCAGCGGGACCATCGGCCGTGCCCCGGAAGCGCCGTGCGGTGTGCACTCGGCGCATGCGGGATGTGGAGGACGGCCAGGACGGCGGCTCGAGCGCACGGCGACGCATCGTGGTCGGCATCGACGGCACCGACGCGAGCGTGGCGGCGTTGAGGTGGGCGGTGCGTCAGGCGCGGATGACCGGAGCCCGGGTCCAGGCCCTCATGGCCTGGGAGGTGCACGTCACCGTCATGCTCAGCCCGTCCTCCACCGAGGAGGACTCCGAGCGCGATGTCCTGCGCCTGCTGGAGGCGACGGTGACACGCGCCGGCGTCCGGGCGGGCGAGGACGTGGACACGACGCTCGTGCAGTGGCGTGCGGGTCCCGCGCTCGTCCGCGCCGCGCAGGAGGCGGAGCTGCTCGTGGTGGGGAGTCATCGGTACGGCGCGATCTCCGGCATGCACATCGGCTCCGTCGCCGACTTCTGCGTGAACCACGCCCCGTGCCCGGTGCTCGTGCATCGGGTCACGGCCGAATCCGTACCCGGCGCGGTCCGGATCTGAGCGCTCGGGGCCACGGTCAGGAGCGCAGCGCGCGGCCAGGGTCTTCCGCCCCTGGTCCCGGCTCGCGCGGCGACCTTGATTGCCCCCATGACGCTGCTGACGAGCCCGGGGCACCGGCCGACCATCCGGAAGGACCTCCGCGCGCTGCGGGTGCGGCCGAACCTCGCCGACTACGAGGCGACCTGCGCCTCGTTCCGCTGGGCCGACGCGCGCGCCGCTCTCGACGGGCTACCGGGAGGCGGCCTGAACATCGCGTACGAGGCGGTCGACCGGCACGCCGCCGGTCCGTCGGCGACGAAGGACGCGCTGCGCTTCGTCCGGTCGGACGGGACCGTCGAACGAACGACCTACGCGGAGCTGGCGGCGGCGACGAGCCGGTTCGCCGACGTCCTGCGGCGCCTGGGCGTCGGCCGCGGTGAGCGGGTGTTCTCGCTGCTCGGCCGGCGGCCCGAGCTGTACATCGCCTCGCTCGGCACGCTGCGGAACGGCAGCGTGTTCGCTCCCCTCTTCTCCGCCTTCGGCCCCGACCCGGTGCGCCAGCGCATGCGGCTCGGCAGCGCCCGGGTCCTCGTCACCACGCGTGCGCACTACCTGCGGAAGGTCCTGCCGATCAGGCGGGACGTGCCGACCCTCGAATTCGTCCTCCTCGTCGACGAGGAGGACGACCCGGCGGACCTGCCGCCGGGCACCCTCCATCTGCCCACCCTGCTCGCCGCTGCCGCGTCGGACCTCCCCGTGGTCAGGACGGAGCCCGAGGACATGGCGCTCCTCCACTTCACGAGCGGCACGACGGGGCTGCCGAAGGGCGCGGTGCACGTGCACGACGCCGTCGTCGCCCACGCGGCGACCGCGCGCTTCGCGCTCGACCTGCATCCGGAGGACGTCTACTGGTGCACGGCCGACCCGGGCTGGGTGACCGGCATGTCGTACGGCGTCATCGCGCCGCTCGTCCACGGGGTCACCGCCGTCGTCGACGAGGACGAGCTCGACGCCGACCGGTGGTACGCGATCCTCGAGGCGCAGCGGGTGTCGGTCTGGTACACCGCGCCCACCGCGCTGCGGATGCTGATGAAGGCCGGAGCGGATCGAGCGGCCGCCCACGACCTGTCGGCGCTGCGTTTCGTGGCGAGCGTGGGCGAGCCGCTCAACCCGGAGGTCGTCGTCTGGGGCGTGCACGCCCTCGGGCTGCCGGTGCACGACAACTGGTGGCAGACCGAGACCGGCGGGATCATGATCGCCAACTTCGCCGCCACGGAGGTGCGCCCGGGATCGATGGGGCGCCCCGTGCCGGGGGTCTCCGCCGCGCTCCTGGCCCGGGACGAGGAGGGGCGCGCCCGCGTGCGGGACGGCGAAGCGGTGCTCGTCACCGAGCCGGACGAGATCGGCGAGCTCGCGCTGCGGCCGGGCTGGCCCTCGATGTTCCGCGGCTACCTCGGCGAGGAGGAGCGGTACCGCCGGTGCTTCGTCGGCGGGTGGTACGCGACCGGCGACCTCGCGAGACGGGATGCGGACGGGTGGTACTGGTTCGTCGGGCGCGGCGACGACGTCATCAAGTCCTCCGGGCACCTCATCGGGCCGTTCGAGGTCGAGAGCACGCTCATGGAGCACCCCGCGATCGCGGAGGCCGGGGTGATCGGCGTGCCGGATCCGGTCGCGGGCGAGCTGGTCAAGGCGTTCGTGGAGCTGAAGCCGGGGCGCGCGCCCTCGGACGCCCTCCGGCTCGAGATCATCGGGTTCGCCAGGAAGCGGCTCGGTGCGGCGGTCGCCCCTCGCGAGGTCGCGTTCACTGAAGCGCTTCCCCGCACCCGGAGCGGCAAGATCCTCCGGCGGCTGCTGAAGGCCAGGGAGCTCGGGCTGCCGGAGGGGGACACGTCGACGGTCGAGGCCCCGCGATGACGGAGGTCCGCGCCGCGTTCGACACCGACCTCGCGATCGGGCTGCTGCGCCAGATGCTTCGGGTCCGCCGCCTCGAGGAGCGGTGCATCGAGCTGTACAGCGCGGCGAGGATCCGCGGCTTCCTCCACGTGTACATCGGCGAGGAGGCGGTCGCCGCGGGCGTGATCTCGACGCTGGACGGCGACGACGCCGTCGTCGCGACCTACCGCGAGCACGGGCACGCGCTGCTCAAGGGCGTCTCTGCCCGGGCGATCATGGCCGAGCTCTACGGCGCCGTCGAGGGCTGCTGCCGCGGACGCGGCGGCTCCATGCACCTGTTCGACAGGAGCGCCAGGTTCTTCGGCGGGAACGCGATCGTCGCGGGCGGCCTCCCCCTCGCGGTCGGGCTCGCGCTCGCCGACGCGATGACCGGACGTCGCCGCGTGACGGCCTGCTTCTTCGGGGAGGGCGCCGCGGCGGAGGGCGAGTTCCACGAGGCGCTCAACCTCGCCGCGCTGTGGCACCTCCCTGTGCTCTTCTGCTGCGAGAACAACCGGTACGCGATGGGCACCGCGCTCGAGCGCTCGGAGTCGCAGACCGACCTGGCGCTGAAGGCGGCGGCGTACGAGATCCCCGCCTGGTCGGTGGACGGGATGGACGCGCTCGCGGTGCGGGAGGCGGCCGCGCGGGCGGTCGACGCGGTCCGCTCCGGCGGCGGCCCGCACTTCCTCGAGCTCCGCACCTACCGCTTCCGGGCCCACTCGATGTACGACCCGGAGCGCTACCGCGAGCAGGCCGAGGTCGCGATGTGGCGGCAGCGCGACCCGATCGACGGCCTCCGCGGGGCGCTCGGGGAGGCCGGGACGCTCTCCGACGACGACTGGACCGCGCTGCAGGCCGGGGTGGACGCGGAGATCGACGACGCCGTCGCCTTCGCGGAAGCGGGCTCGCCCGCCCCGGTGAGCGACCTCCTCCGCTTCGTGACCAGCGAGGCGACGTCGTGAGGACCACGTACCGCGAGGCGATGCGGGAGGCCATCCGGGAGGCGATGCAGCGCGACGACCGGGTGTTCCTGATGGGCGAGGACGTCGGGCGCTACGGGGGCTGCTACGCGGTGAGCCTCGGTCTGCTCGAGGAGTTCGGCGCCGACCGGATCCGGGACACCCCGCTCTCCGAGTCCGGGTTCGTGGGTGCGGGGATCGGCGCCGCCCTCGGTGGCCTGCGCCCGATCGTCGAGATCATGACGGTCAACTTCAGCCTGCTCGCGCTCGATCAGATCATGAACAACGCGGCGAGCCTGCTGCACATGTCCGGCGGCCAGTTCGCGGTGCCGATCGTCATCCGCATGACCACGGGCGCCGGGCGGCAGCTGGCCGCGCAGCACTCGCACAGCCTGGAGGGCTGGTACGCGCACATCCCCGGGCTGCGCATCCTCGCCCCCGCGACCCTCGAGGACGCCCGCGGGATGCTCTGGACGGCGCTGCAGGATCCGGACCCCGTGCTCGTGTTCGAGCACGGGGCGCTCTACCCGACGTCCGGCGAGCTCGCGGAGGACGCGGGGCCCGTGGACATCGAGCACGCCGCGGTGCGCAGGACCGGTGCGGACGTGTCGCTCATCACCTACGGCGGGACGCTGCCGATGGTCCTCGACGCCGCCGACCGGCTCGCCGGCGAGGGCACGGCGGCGGAGGTGATCGACCTCCGCACGCTCCGCCCGCTCGACGAGGAGACGCTGCTGGCGAGCGTCGCGAAGACCCACCGCGCCGTGGTGGTCGACGAGGGCTGGCGCAGCGGGAGCCTCTCCGCGGAGGTGAGCGCCCGCATCGTGGAGCACGCGTTCTACGACCTGGACGCACCCGTCGGCCGCGTGTGCAGCGCCGAGGTCCCGATCCCGTACGCGCACGACCTCGAGCAGGCCGCGCTGCCCTCGCTCGAGCGCGTGGTCGACGCCGTGCACGAGGTGGTCGGGCATGGGTGAGTTCCGGATGCCGGCGCTCGGCGCCGACATGACCCAGGGGACGATCGTCGACTGGCTGGTGAAGCCCGGCGACGTCGTCCACCGCGGCGAGTTCGTCGCGTCGGTCGACACCGACAAGTCCGTCATCGACGTCGAGACGTTCGAGGACGGCGTCGTCGCCGAGCTGCTCGCCGATGTCGGCGACGTGGTCCCCGTCGGCGCGCCCCTCGCGCGCATCACCCCCGCCGGTGCGGGCTCACCCCCTCCGCCGGTCGAACGGCCACCGGCGAGCCCACCGGTGCGGCGCTTCGCCGAACGCGCCGGCGTCGATCTCGCGTCCGTGCACGGCACCGGCGCCCACGGTGAGATCACCCACGACGACGTCACGCGTGCCGCCCGACCCGCAGCACCCGCAGCGCCGCCCGCCCCTGCCGCGCCACCGGTGCCCGCGGTGCCCGCGGCGCCCGGCGCGCACCAGCGATCCTCCCCCAGGGCGCGGAAGCTGGCCGCCGCGAGCGGCGTCGACCTCACCGGCGTCGTCGGCACCGGCCCGGGAGGCGCCGTGACCGAGCGCGACCTGCGCCCCGCTCCGCCGGTCGCCACAGCTGAGCCGCCCAGGGCCGGAGGGAAGCGCGCCGAGGGCCTCCGACGCACGATCGGCTCGCTCATGGCGCGGTCGAAGAAGACGATCCCGCACTACTACCTGCACACCACCGTCGACCTCCGCGCCGCGACGGCCTGGCTGGCAGCGGCCAACACCGGACGCCCGGTGTCGTCCCGACTGGTCCCCGCCGCGCTGCTGCTGAAGGCCACGGCGCTCGCCGCTCGCGAGACGCCGCAGATGAACGGCACCTTCGTCGACGGGTCGTTCCGTCCGAGCGGATCCGTGCATCTCGGCGTGGTCGTCGCGCTCCGGACGGGCGGGGTGCTCGCCCCCGCCATCCACGACGCGGACCGGCTCGGCGTCGACGAGCTCATGGCGAGCCTGCACGACCTCGTCGCCCGGGCGAGGAGCGGACGGCTGCGGCGAGCCGAGATGACGGACGCGACGCTCACCGTGACGGACCTCGGCGAGCTCGGGGTCGACGGCGTGCTGGGGGTCATCTACCCGCCCCAGGTGGCGCTCGTCGGCTTCGGTCGCGTCACCGAGCAGGCGTGGGCGCATGACGGCATGGTCGGCTCGCGGCCCGCGGTGACCGCGTCGCTGTCCGCGGACCACCGGGTCAGCGACGGCATGCGCGGTGCGCGCTTCCTCGCCCGGATCGACGAGCTGCTGCAGGAACCGGAGGCGCTGTGAACACGAAGGACGCCCGCGCGGCCGTGGAGGCCGCATTCGCGCAGGTCGCACCCGACATCGACCCCGCCGAGCTGACCGACGCCGCGCGGCTTCGCCAGGACCTCGAGATCGACTCGCTGGACTTCCTGCGTCTCGTCGAGACGGTCGCCGCGTCCACCGGGGTCAGCACCCCGGAGCGGGACTACCACCGCCTCGACACCGTCGGGGGCTTCGTCGCCTACCTGGCCGAGTCGGCCTGAACCGCCCGGGACCTTCGCCCGTCGACATCGTCGCCGCCGACACGGAACGTGAGGCATGCGCGGACCCGAGCTGGAACGACTGAGCGGCATCGCAGGCCTGGTGGGCGTCGCGATCGGCGCGGGCGCCGTGGTCTTCGAACGGGGCGTGAGCCGCGGTGCCGGGCCGGCGGCGACGATCCGCCATTTTCAGGAGTACGGCGACGTCATCCGCCTGCAGTCGCTGCTCTTCGTCGTCGGCGCGGGGTTCTTCCTCTGGTTCCTCGTCGGTCTGCGGTCGCGGCTCCGCGCGGCGGAAGGCGGCGACGGCTCGCTGGCCGATCTCGTCCTCGTCGCCGGTGCGCTGTCCGGTGCCCTCACGCTCGTGGCGCTCGCGGTTCAGGTCGCACTGACGTTGGAGGCACCGCTCGTGGCACTCGCCGCCCTCAACGACGTCCTCTTCGTGGTCTCGGGCCTACCGCTCGCCGTGGCACTGGTCGCGGTGGCGGTCATCTCCTTCCGGCACCACGCGTTCGCGCACTGGGTCGGCTGGCTGTCAGCGGTGACGGCCGTCACGCAGACGATCCCGGTGCTCGGCATCGCCGCCCGGAGCGGCGCGCTGGCGCCTGGCGGTTGGCTCTCCGCGTTCCTCCCGTTCCCGCTCTACATGGTCTGGCTCACCACCACCGCGGTGGTGTTGACGGTCGGAGCGCAGAAGATTCCGGCAGCTGATCGGCCGTCCGCGACGGTGCTCGCGACTCCGACAGCGCGGTCGGGAGGGAGTGTCGGACGGGGGTCGTAGGTTCGGATACATGTTCGAGAGCGACGGTCTTCAGGTGCTCGATGCGCCATGGGACCTCGACGACTTCGCGGGGTCCGTGCTGCATCCGGACGCGATGCTCCCGCCGGTTCCGGAGGAGCCGGCCGGCGACGCGGAGCAGTGGCTCGCCTGGGTGGGCGGCGAGATCGACGCCGAGATCGCTGCGGCGGACCCGATGGAGCGGTTCGCGCGCGAGTTCGGCCGTCCCGCGTCGCCGGACGAGCTGGAACGGTTCGCGCCCGCGTCGCTCGAACGCGCGGCCGCCGCGCAGGACCGCGCGGTCGGCGCCTTCCGGGTGCGCAGCGGGGCGGACGCGGGCTGGATCGCGGCGCTGCTCGACGCGCACGAGGCGTCGGTCGCGGACCTCACCGTGCGGTTCGGCCCGCAGGTGGCCACGTCGGATCGTCTCGGTGGCTTCGCGTTCACGAACACGATCGCGCTGCTGACCCGGACCGATCCGCGGCGGGTCGCGCATCAGGTGCGGACGGCCCTCACCCTCCGCGACCGGCTCCCGCGCACCTGGGCGGTGTTCCAGGCCGGCGACACCACCTGGCCGAGAGCCGAGAAGGCGGTCGCCCGCTTCGAGGGGCTGGACGAGCAGCACTGGGCTGCGTACGACCTCGAGGCGTCCAGGATCGTCCGCGACTCCACCCGGGTGCGGGCCGACCTGCGGCGGATGCGCGAGCGGCTGCAGGACGACACCGCCGCGCAACGGGCGAGGACCACCTTCCAGCGGCGGACGACCGTCCTCGAGGCCGGCCCGGATGCGGGCGCCGCCTTCGTCGTCGAGGGCCTGGCGACGGACTGGCTGCCGCGCAGCGAGGCGATCCAGCGGCTGGCGGTCGCCGCGCACGGCACCGACCCGCTCGGCCGCACCGTGGCGCAGCTGCGCCACGACATCACGCGCCGCGTGTTCGACCTCGGGCTCGAGGCGTTCGAGGCCTCCGCCGCCGCGGGCGGCGAGGTGGTCCCGGCGAGGACCCGCGTCCAGGTCGCGCTGACCATCACCGTCCCGGCACTCGGCTGGCTCGGCCGCACGCGCGAGCAGGCGGTCCTGGCCGGGTACGGCCCGATCCCGATGGAGCTCGCCAAGGCCTACGCGGGCCAGGCGACCTCGTTCGTCCGGGTGCTCACCGACCCGGTCACCGGCGTCCGGCTCACGATGGACCGCACCGCTCGGAAGCCGCCGACGGACCTCGATCGCTGGGTGCGCATCCGCGACGGCCGCACCCGGTTCCCCGGTAGGACCACACCCGCCCATCTGGCGGACATCGACCACGCGCGCGAGTGGCAGGACGACGGCTTCACCGACGAGGACAACCTCATCGTCCTCGACCGCCCGGCCCACAACGCCAAATCCGTCGGCCTCTTCACCGACGAGCTCCTGCAGAACGGGATCGTCCGCATCGGGGATCCCTGGGGGCACGTCTTCGAGGACCCACCCGACGACCCGATGGATCCGGCGCCGTCCGCCCCCGTCACGGGCACCCCGCCGCCGGTCGATCCGCCCTGCCCGTTCTGACGCTGCCCTAGCGTGAGGACGTGACGGACGATCCCCTCCGCCGCGTCGCGGTGCTCGTGCTCGAGGGCGCGAAGCCGCTCGACGTCGGCATCCCGGCCCAGGTCTTCACGACCCGGCCGAGCATGCCCTACGAGGTACGGGTGTGCGGGCCGGCACCGGGGGTGGTGGCCGGAGGGGACGGGCTCGACTACGCGGTCGCGAGCGGTCTAGAGGCCCTCGAGTGGGCGGACACGGTCTTCGTGCCCGGGTACCGGTTCCCGGATCGCGAACCGCCACCGCGCCCCGTGCTGGAGGCGCTGGCCCGAGCCGCCGACCGCGGCACCCGGCTCGCGGCGATCTCGACGGGCGCGTTCGCACTCGCCGCGGCCGGTCTGCTCGACGGGCGACGGGCGACGACGCACTGGCACTACACGCGTGCGCTCGCCGAACGGCACCCGCTCGTCCGCGTCGACGAGGACGTCCTGTTCGTCGACGAGGGCGCCGTGCTCACCTCCGCGGGCGCGGCGTCCGGCATCGCCCACTGCCTGCCCATCCTGCGATCGGACCTCGCGGTCGCGGCGGCGACCCACGCGGCGAGACGGCTCGTCGCCGCGCCCTACCGCAGCGGCGGCCAGGCGCAGTACGTACCGCGGAGCGTGCCGGAGCCGCACGGCGAGCGCTTCGCCGGGACCCGCGAGTGGGCGCTCCGACACCTCGCGGAGCCGATGACCCTCGAGGTGCTCGCCCGCGTCGCTGCGGTGTCGCCGCGGACGTTCTCGCGCCGCTTCGCGGACGAGACGGGCTCCACGCCGCTGCGCTGGGTGATGCGGGCCCGGGTGGACGTCGCACGCGAGCTGCTGGAGCGCAGCGATCGCAGCGTCGAGCAGATCGCCGCCGACGTCGGCCTCGGCACGGCGGCGAATCTGCGGCTGCACTTCCGGCGGGTGCTCGGCACGACGCCCGGCGACTACCGGAGGACCTTCACCGACCGCGGATGATGGCGCGATCCTTGCGGACCATGGCCCTCCGGCCACTGTCGGCTCCTCCGGCGCTCGACGAGCGTGTGCAGCGGAAGGAAAGGACCTCCATGACCCGCATCGCCATCAACGGATTCGGCCGCATCGGACGCAGCGCGCTGCGCGCGCTGCTCGAACGAGGCAGCGACCTCGAGGTCGTCGCCGTCAACGACCTCACCGAACCCGCAGCACTCGCGCGGCTGCTCGCGTACGACTCCACGGCCGGCCGCCTCGGGCGCCCGGTGTCGGTGGACGGCGACGCCCTCGTCGTCGACGGGCGCCGCATCCGCGTGCTCGCGGAGCGCGACCCGGAGGCGCTGCCGTGGGCGGCGCTCGGGGTGGACATCGTGCTCGAGTCGACCGGCCGGTTCACGTCGGCCTCAGCGGCGGGAGCCCACCTCCGCGCCGGAGCGGGACGCGTGCTCGTGAGCGCGCCCGCGGACGGCGCCGACGTCACCATCGCCTACGGCGTCAACACGGACGCGTACGACCCGGCGGCCCACCGCATCGTCTCCAACGCCTCCTGCACGACGAACGCGCTCGCCCCGCTCGCCGCCGTGCTCGACGACCTCGCGGGCATCGAGCAGGCCTTCATGACGACGGTGCACGCGTACACGCAGGAGCAGAACCTCCAGGACGGCCCGCACCGCGATCCGCGTCGCGCCCGTGCCGCGGCCGTCAACATCGTGCCGACGACGACCGGGGCCGCGAAGGCGATCGGGCTGGTGCTCCCCCGCCTCGACGGCCGGCTCGCCGGGGACTCGATCCGTGTCCCCGTGCCGGTCGGTTCGATCGTGGAGCTGAACGCGACCGTGGCGGCGGACGTCGACCGGGAGCAGGTGATCGAGGCGTACCGGGCCGCCGCGAACGGATCGCTCGCCGGGATCCTCGCGTTCTCCGAGGATCCGCTGGTGTCGTCCGACATCGTCGGTGACCCGGCGTCGTCGATCTTCGACTCCGCGCTCACGCGGGTGGAGGGCAGGCACGTGAAGGTCGTCGCCTGGTACGACAACGAGTGGGGCTTCTCGAACCGCGTGGTGGACACGCTCGAGCTGCTCGCGGCGTCCTAGCCGGAACGGCCCTCCCCGAGCAGCCCGGCGAGCAGCGCCAGGGCGCCGTCCATGTCGACCTGCGGATCGAGCAGCCACTGGGTCTGCAGGCCGTCGGAGGCGGCGATCACGAGCGCGGCGACGAGGTCGGCGTCGAGATCGGCGCGGATCGTCCCGGCACCCTGCTGCGCCCGTACGCGGTCGGCGAGGCCCGCGCGGACGGTGGCGAAGCGGCCGGTCGCGAAGGCGGTCGCCGCGTCGTGACCGCTCTCGAGCGCCGAGGCGACGAGCGTGGAGTAGAGCTGCACCATCCCGGGGACGGCTCGGTTGCGCTGGGCCGCCAGCCGCATCACCTCCGTCGGCGGCACGTCGCCTGGCGTCGGGGCCTCGCGCTCGAGGCGACGGGCGGACTCCCGGTAGACCTGCACGAGCAGCTGCTCGAGGCTGCCGAAGTGGTGGGTCAGCGCTGCGTGGGTGACGCCGACCTCCTGGGCGATCGCCCGGAGGCTCGTGCGCCCTGCGCCCCGCTGCGCGAACACCTCGATCGCCGCGTCGAGGATCTCCTGCCTGCGGGCGACACCCTTCGCATAGCCGCCCCTTGGGTGCTGCACGTCATCGCGATCGTCGGCCATCCCGGCAGCGTAGGACCCCGGCAGCGCGAATACCTCCGACTGGAGGTTTTCATGTACGGTCGCGGAAGCACCCGACGGTGCGCCCCGACGACGTGACGAAGAAGGACTCTCGTGGCCAAGCCAGAAGCATCCGTGCAGCTCTACTCCCTCGCGCAGGAGTTCTCCGACGACATGGACGGGTCGCTCGAGCGGCTCGCCGCGATCGGCCTGCGGCACGTGGAGGCGTTCGACTTCGTCCGCCGGCCGAACGAGATCCGCGCGGCCCTCGAGGCCGCCGGGCTCGACTCCCCCACCGGGCACGCCCCGCTCCTGTCGGACACGCTCTGGACGCCGGACGGCTCGATCCCGACGCCGAAGCCGGAGGTCGTGTTCGAGGCGGCCGCGACCGTCGGCATGACGACCGTGATCGACCCGTTCGTGGCACCCGAGCGCTGGCTCACGGAGGACGGGGTGCAGGACATCGCGGAGCGGCTGAACGCGGCGGCGGAGGTCGCCGCCGGGTTCGGCCTGAGCGTCGGCTACCACAACCACGCGCAGGAGTTCATCGCGTCCTTCGACGGCCGCACCGCCTACGAGCGCTTCATCGAGCTCACCGAGGACCGGGTCGCGATCGAGCTCGACCTCTTCTGGGCGCTCACCGGCGGTCAGGACGTGCCGGGGCTCGTGGCGCGGCTCGGCGACCGGCTCGTGGCGCAGCACATCAAGGACGGCGTCGCGCCGGCGAGCAACCCCTTCGCACCCGGCGCGCCCGAGTTCGCCTCCACGAGCCTCGACCAGCGCCGTGCCGGCGAGGGCGACGTGCCCCTCGTGGCGTCGCTCGAGGCGGCGACCGCGCTGCAGTACGCCGTCATCGAGTACGACCACGCGCCGGGCGACGTGTTCGAGGACATCGCCGCCTCCTTCGCGTTCCTCACGGACGGCGGGTTCGTCCGATGAGCGCGGTCGGGGTCGGCGTCATCGGGGTGGGGGTGATCAGCGACACGTACCTCGAGCACCTGGGCTCCTTCCCGGACGTCGAGGTGCTGATCGTCGGCGACCTCCTGCGCGACCGCGCGAAGGCGCAGGCGGAGAAGCACGGCATCCGGGCGCACGGCACCCCGGAGGACGTGCTCGCCCACCCGGACGTGCAGCTCGTCGTCAACCTCACGATCCCCGCCGCGCACGTCGAGGTCTCCGCGGCGGCCGTCGCAGCGGGCAAGCACGTCTGGAGCGAGAAGCCGATCGGGCTCACGCGCGACGGCGTCGCGGGGCTGCTGGAGCAGGCCCGCGCGGCGGGGGTCCGCATCGGATCCGCTCCGGACACCCTCCTCGGGCCCGGGTTCCAGAGCGCGCGACGCGCGATCGCCGCGGGCGTCATCGGCGAGCCGCTGTTCGCGCAGACGGCCTTCCAGACGCAGGGCCCCGACCTGTGGCACCCGAACCCCGGCTTCCTGTTCGCGCAGGGCGCGGGGCCGCTGCTCGACATGGGCCCCTACTACTTCTCCGCGCTCATCAGCCTCCTCGGCCCCGTCGACCGGGTCGCCGCGGTCGGGATGCGGAAGCAGGAGGAGCGGCGCATCCACACCGGACCGAACGCGGGAGCCACCTTCCGGGTCGAGGTGCCGTCGACGATGCAGATCCTCACCGCCTTCGAGTCCGGGACCCAGGCGCAGAGCCTGCTGAGCTTCGACTCGGCGCTCGAGCGCCAGGGCGTGCTCGAGGTCCACGGCACGGAGGGCTCGATCGTGCTGCCCGACCCGAACATGTTCACGGGCCGGATCGCGTTCGTGCGGCCGCTCGGCGTGCTGCGGGACGGCATGTCGGTCGAGCAGGAGTGGATCCCCGTCGAGGAGACGGGGGCCGTCACGGGCCGCGGGCTCGGCGTGCTCGACATGGTGCGCGCGATCGCGGAGGGGCGCCCGCACATCGCCTCCGGCGACCTCGGGCGCCACGTCGTCGACGTGCTGCTCTCCGCGCAGGAGTCCGCCGAGACCCGCGAGTTCGTGCCGGTCCGCAGCACCGTGCCCCCGGTGCCGATGCTGCCGGAGGGGTTCGACCCCTTCGCGGCGACGCTGTAGCCGCCTCCGCGCCCTGCGCTCAGCGCCGTCCGCGGCCTGCGAGCAGGGCGTGGAGCAGCGGGACGACGGACACGACCATCAGCGCCGTGCCCGGCACCTGCCCGTTCGGGAGGAGCACCGCGCCCGCGGTCAGCAGGCCGCCGAACAGGACGGCCGAGACCGTGCGGCCACCGGTGCGCTCGAGCCGGGCGACGCGACGCTCGAGGTTCGGGGACGTCGCGACGACGGCGCCGCGCTCCACCCGATCCGCGAGCGCGTCGAGCCTCGCGGGGAGGCGGAGCGCGAGCCTCGCCGTCTCGACCGCCTGCTGCGCCACGTCCTGGACGAGGTTGCCGCGCTCGTCGCGGAGCAGTCGCGCGGCGTACGGCTCGACCGAGTCCCAGAGGTTGAACCGCGGGTCGAGCGCGCTGCAGACGCCGGAGGTGAGCGACACCGCCCGGATGATCAGGAGGAACTGCTCGGGCAGCTGCACGGGCAGCGCCCGGACGGTCTCGCCGAACTGCTCGCCGAACTCGCGGAACTCCCGCGGGTCGACCTCCCGCAGCTGCGCGAACCCCATCCCGCCGAAGCGCGCGAACAGCTGGGTCATCGCGCGCTCGAGCTCGGTCGTGTCCGCGGTGGGCAGCAGCACGCCGATGTCCTGGATCGCCGTGACCAGGCCGCGGCCGTCGCGCGCGGCGGCGGCGATCAGGAACCTGCGGAGGCCCGCCCGGGTCGCCGCCGGCACCTCGCCCATCATCCCGAAGTCGATGAACGTCAGCTTCCAGCCCCGCTCGTCGCCTGCGGCGGCGACCGGCGTGACGAAGATGTTGCCCGGGTGCGGGTCGGCGTGGAAGAAGCCGTGGATGAACAGCTGATCGAACATGACCGCGGCGAACACGGGGGCGACGTCGGCCGGGTCGATGCCGGCGGCGGCGAGCGCCTCCCGGTCGGTGATCTTGATCGCCGTGACGTCCTCGAGGGTGAGCACGCGCCTGGTGGTGCTCTCCCAGGCGATCGCCGGCACCGCGACGCGGTCGTCCTCGGCGAAGTCGGTCGCGAACCGCACCGAGTTGCCGGCCTCGGGGAGGTAGTCGACCTCCTCGAGGCTCGTCGCGGCGAACTCCTCGACGAGGGACGGCATGTCGACGCGGTCCGAGACGATGCGGATCCGGCTCAGCCAGCGACCGACCCGGCGCAGCGCCGCCAGGTCGACGTCGATGATCGCCTCGATCCCGGGCCGCTGCACCTTCACGACCACCTGCTCGAGACCCGACTGCGCCGCCTCCTGCGGGGACAGCCGTGCCCGATGGGCCTGCCCGAGCGACGCCGCGGCGACCGGGCGCTCGTCGACGGTCGCGAACGCCGCGTCGAGCGGGAGGTGCAGCTCCGCCTCGGCGAGCGCGCGGATCGCCCCGAACGCGACCGGCGGCACCTCGTCCTGGAGCCCCTCGAGCTCGGCCGTGATCTCCGGCGGCAGGACGTCGAGGCGCGACGACATGAACTGCCCGACCTTGATCATCAGGCCGCCCAGCTCGATCGCGAGCCCGTGGAAGCGCCGCGCCACGCGCCGCATCCGGGCGGGCCTCGTCGCCTCCGAGATGCGGCGCAGCCCGATCCGTGGCAGGGCGAGCTCGAACCACCACGTCACCGCGAGGTTCCGCAGCGCGAACCGGAGGATCCGGCGGTACCGGGCGCGGGTCGCCCGGGTCACGCCCTGAGGCGGCTCCCTCCGCAAGCGGGACGAGGGCATCGGTCGGGCCTCCAGCCGTGCGTGTACGGATGTCGACCATAGAGCGGGCGGCAGGGAGGTCTGCGCGAGCGGCAGACTGCCCGCATGCCAGCTCGCCGTCTGATGCTGCTCGACACCGCAGCGCTGTACTTCCGCGCCTTCCACGGGATGCCCGAGACGGTGACCGCGCCCGACGGCACGCCGGTGAACGCGGTGCGCGGCCTGCTCGACATCATCGGCCGGCTCGTCGGCGAGTTCGACCCGGCCGGGCTCGTCGCGTGCTGGGACGACGCGTGGCGTCCCCGCTGGCGGGTCGAGCTCGTCCCCACGTACAAGGCGCATCGGGTCGCCGAGGAGGGCGACGCCACCCACCCGGACCGGGAGGTCGTCCCGGAGGCGCTCACGACGCAGATCCCCGTCATCCGCGAGGTGCTGGAGGCGCTCGGCGTCGCGGTCGTCGGCGCGGCTGACCACGAGGCGGACGACGTGATCGGGACGCTCGCTTCGACCGCGAGCACCCCGGTCGACGTCGTCACGAGCGACCGCGACCTGTTCCAGGTCGTCGACGACGAGCGCGACGTGCGGGTGATCTCGACCGCGCGCGGCATGCGGGACCTCGAGCTCGTGACGGAGGCGGTCGTGCGCGCGAAGTACGGGGTGGCGCCCGAGCGGTACGCCGAGTTCGCGACCCTCCGCGGCGATCCGTCGGACGGCCTGCCCGGCGTTGCGGGCATCGGCGAGAAGACCGCGGCGGCGCTGCTCGCGCGGTTCGGCGATCTCGACGGGGTCCTCGCCGCCGCGCACGAGAGCGGGAGCGGGATCCCGGCCGGTCAGGCGGCGAAGCTGCGGGCCGGCGACGAGTACGCGCGCCGCGCGCTCCCGGCCGTGCGGGTCGTGCGCGACCTGCCGCTGGCGCCGTTCGACCCGGCGCTCCGGCTGACCGAGGAGCGGCGCGCCGCAGCGGCGGCGCAGGCGGAGCGGGGGGGGCTCGGCGGCTCGCTGGACCGCGCGCTGGCCGCGCTCGGGCGCTCCTGAGTCAGTAGCCCGCGGGCCAGTGGAAGGCCGCGGGCGCGGTCGGGGCGCTGCCGTCGGTCGTCACGACGATGTCGATGTCCTCGTGGCTCCGCAGCACGATCTCGCGCGGGTCCTCCGTGGTGGCCTTCCCGTTCACGAAGACGGCGACCCGGGTGCCGCCGCGCCCGTCCACGTACGGGCCGACGGCGCCCTTGCCGAGTCGCACGCCCCACTCCGCGAACGCCTGGTCGAGGTGGAAGGTGCGCTGGACGGGCGACTCGACGTGGAGGATGCCGCTCGTGTCGTGGGTGTGCAGGGCGGACAGCTGCTGCGTGGCGACGTCGATCCCGAGGTCGGCGGGCACCTGGACCGCCTTGCCGTTCACGGTGATGGAGAGGTGCTGGTGGATGTGCAGGGCCGTGCCCTCGGCGGTGAGCATCGTGAGCCCCGCGGACCGCACCGCGGACTCCACGTCCGTCGGCAGCGCCCACGGGGGCGGCGGCGGACTGCCGGCCGCCCCCCACGACCCCCCCGTGGGGTGCCCCGGCCTGTCCGCCGCCGCGGTCCTCGCGGGGGCGGCCGCGGCGGACGCGCAGCGCACCGCGACCACCGGCAC
>NZ_JBQCGC010000044.1:0-5815 GCF_051956055.1 Amnibacterium sp. | reverse complement strand
GCGCGCCGTCTTGGCGGTTTTTGAGGCCGCACCCCCGATGATCGGGCCGGTGCGACCGTCCACGCCCTCCGGGAGATCGCTCTTCGAGCGCATCTACACCCTGGTCGTGCTCGTCAAGGGACTGGACGGCACGGTCGAGCTGCTCGCGGGGCTCGTGCTGCTCGTCGCCCCCGATGCGGCCGCCGATGCCGTGGCCGTCGCCGCATCGGAGCTCGCGGAGGGCGGATCGGTCCTCCAGCGCTCGCTCGCGCATTCGGTCGCCAAGGCGGGGGGTGGGCTCACCGGCGGGAACGTGGCCCTCGCGGTCTTCCTGCTCGTGCACGGCGTGGTGAAGCTGCTGACCGTGACCGCGCTGCTCAGGAGGGCCGTGCACTGGTACCCGTGGGCGATCGGCGCCCTCGGCGTGCTGCTCGTCGCCCAGGTGATCGATCTCGTCGCCAAGCCCGGCGTCGGCGGGGTCGTCCTCGCGGTGCTGGACGTCGTCGTGATCGTGCTCGTCGTCTGGGAGTACCGGCGGCTGCGGGCCGACGTCCGCAGCGGCGTTCCCGCGCGATCGGCGACCGGATGAGCGACACTGCTCCCGTGACGCGTGCGACCACGAGGGGTGCCCCGCCGCTGCTCCTGGTCGAGGACGATCCGGAGCTCGGCCCCCTGATCGCCGAGGTGCTGGGGGAGGACTACACCGTCACCCTCGTCGCGGACGGCGCCGCCGGCCTCGAGGCCGGTCGATCGGGCGACTTCGAGCTCGTCGTGCTCGACCGGCGGCTGCCGGGGATGGACGGCATCGCCGTCGTCCAGGCGCTGCGCCGGGCGGGCGTCGCCACCCCGGTGCTCATGCTCACCGCGCTCGGCGCCGTCGGCGATCGCGTCGACGGCCTCGATGCCGGCGCGGACGACTACCTCGTGAAGCCGTTCGACTTCGCCGAGCTGAGCGCGCGCCTCCGTGCCATGCGGCGGGTGCACGGCGCGGAGGAGGAGGTCGTCTACATCGGCGACTGGGAGTTCCGTCCCGCGAACCGGCTCATCAACTCGCCGTACGAGGGGCGGAAGGTGCTGACGGAGACGGAGGCGAACCTGCTCTCCCTGCTCGCGCAGCACCCCGACGAGACCCTCTCGCGCGAACGGATCCTCCGCGAGGTGTTCCCCGCAGGCGACAGCGTCGGCACGGTCGACACGTACGTGCACTACCTGCGCAGGAAGACCGAGCGGGACATCATCACCACCGTGCGGGGCCGCGGCTACCGGCTGGGGCAGCTCTGAGCACGTCGGAGGGCCTCGAAGACGTCGACGTGCAGTCGGTCCGCACCGCCGCCCTGCGCACCGCCTGGCAGGTCGCCGCGGTATCGACCGCGGTCGTGCTCGGCATCCTCGGCCTCGCCGCGCTCTTCATCGTGGACCAGTCGAGGCCGACCGAGCGGATCGAGCGACCCCTGCCGGGCGAGACGAAGATCTACGTGGACGCGAACGAGGTGCTCGTCGCCCTCGTGGTGCTCGGCCTCATCGCGATCGTCGTCGTCGGGTTCGCGAGCTGGGCGATCAGCCGCAGGTCCGTGGCGCCGCTGGGCTCCGCGCTGCGCATGCAGCGCGCGTTCGTCGCCGACGCGAGCCACGAGCTGCGCACCCCGCTCACGGTGCTCGACACCCGGCTGCAGCTCCTGTCGCGCAAGCTCGAGCGGGACGAGCCGTACGACGAGACGTTGACGGCGGTGCGGCGGGACACCCGCATCATGATCGACCTCGTCACCGACCTGCTCCTCGTCGCCGAGGCCTCCGCGATGGAGGTGCGCGGGGGAGCCGGGGAGGGCGCCGACCTCCGGCCCACGCTGCTCGCCGCGGTCCGGGACCTGCAGGTGCTTGCCGCCGAGCGCGGCATCACCGTCGCGGTCGACGTGGAGAACGAGGCGCGTGTCGGGCTCTCGGAGCCGAGCCTCCGCAGGGCGCTCGTCGTGCTGATCGACAACGCCGTCACGCACTCGCCCGACGGCGGCACCGTGCACGTGACCGCGGTGGTCGACCGCGGCCGGGCTGTGATCCGGGTGCGGGACGAGGGGGCCGGCATCACCGGCATCGCCGCCGACCAGGTCTTCGAGCGGTTCGCCCACGGCCCGGACGACGGCAGGCGCCGCGGGTTCGGGATCGGCCTGTCCCTGGTGCGCGACCTCGCCGCCCGCAACGGCGGCCGCGTGCTCGTCGAATCCACCTCGGACTCGGGCACCGCGCTGCGGCTGGAGCTGCCCGTGGTGCGCTGACCTCCGGGAGGCGCGGTCAGCGCGGGCGGAGCGCGTAGCGGTGCTCGGGCCGCCCGGTCGCGCCGTACCGCAGCTCGAGCGTCACGAGGCCGGTGCGCTCGAGGCGGGAGAGGTAGCGCTGCGCGGTCGCCCGGCTGATCCCGACCGCGTCGGCCACCTCGCTCGCCGACAGGCTCCCGCCGCTGCCGGCGAGCGCGTCGCGGACCAGCCGCAGCGTCGGGGCGAGGTGCTCGTGGTGCGCGGCGGTGATCGGGGCGGACCCGCGCGGCCGGAGCAGCTCGAACAGCCGGGTGACGTCGTCCTGGGTCGCGTCCTGCGGCCAGCGGTCGAGCTGCAGCCGCACCTCGCGGATGGACGCGAGGCGCTCCGCGAGCGCCGCGAACCCGAACGGCTTCACCAGGTAGTCCGCCGCGCCCAGCTGCACCGCCTGCCGCACCGCCTCGGCGTCGGTCGCCGCCGAGATCACCAGCACCACGGGCGGCAGCGGCGTCTCGAGGAGGGACCGGATCACCGACAGCCCGTCGCCGTCCGGGAGGTAGAGGTCGAGGAGCACGACGTCGGGCTGCAGGTCGGACGCGAGCGTCAGCGCCTCCGCCGCGGTGTGCGCGACGCCGGCCACCCGGTACCCCTCGACGCGCTCGACGAAGCCCTGATGGACCGTCGCGACGCGGAAGTCGTCGTCGACGACGAGCACCGACAGCGCCGTCACGACGACCCGCTCGGTGCGAGCGCGGACACGGGTGGGAGGGCGATGACGAACGTCGCTCCCGGGCCGTCCGTCAGCTCGACGGTCCCACCCAGCTTCGTGACCGTGCGGTGCACGAGCGCCAGCCCGAGCCCGCTGTGCCGGGAGAGGGGGCCGGCCTTCGTGCTGTAGCCGTTGACGAACACGCTCTCGCGCGCGGCGGCGGGCACCCCGGGGCCGGTGTCGTGCACGACCACCGTCGTGCCGTCGGCGGCGTCGGAGGCGATCGTCACCTCCACGCGGCGGGGCGCGGGGGCGCCGGTCAGGGCGTCGAACGCGTTGTCGATCAGGTTGCCGAGGATCGTGGTGAGCGCCTGCAGCCGCTCCGGCGCGGGCCCGACGACCGTGTCCGGCGTGACGACGAGCTCGATGCCGAGCTCGTTCGCCTCCGCGGCCTTCCCGAGCAGCAGCCCCGCGAGCTGGGGCGCGGCGACGTGCTCGCGGAGCACCTGATCGAACGACGCGGACGTGCCGCGGATCTCGTTGACGTACTCGAGCGCGTCCTCCGGCCTGCCCAGCTCGAGCAGGCCCGCGATCGCGTGCAGACGGTTCGAGAACTCGTGCTGCTGCGCGCGCATCGATTCGGTGAGGCTCCGCGCGCCGTCGAGCTCCCGCGCCAGGCCCTCGACCACCGTCCGGTCCTGCAGCGTCACCACCGTGCCGTGCGGACGACCGGAGAGGCGCACCGGCAGCCGGCACACCACGAGCGAGTGGTCCTCGGTGAGGAGGATCCGGTCCTGGATCGCGCCGCTGCCGCTCAGGAGGTCGCGGATCGGGCCCGCGGGCACGGCCTGGTGCACCGTGCGCCCGACGACGGCGGGCGGGAGCGCGAGCAGCCGCAGCGCCTCGTCGTTGACGACGCTCATCCGGCCGGACGGGTCCACCGCCACGACGCCCTCCCGGATGCCGTGCAGCGTCGCCTCCCGCTCGAGCAGCAGGTGCGCGATCTCGTCCAGCTCGAGCCCGAACGTGCGGCGCTTCATGCGCGCGGCGACGCCGAGCGACGCGAGCGCACCGACCACGAGCATCACCGCGAACCAGACGGCGTACGAGGGCAGCTGGGCGGCGAGCGCCGCGGAGACGGAGCTCTCCCGGATGCCGACCGACACCTCGCCGATGAACGCGCCCGTCTGCGACGTGAGGGGCACCCTCGCGTTCGCGCTGACCCCGGTCGCACCCGAGTTCACGTCGAGGTGCACCCTGCCGTCCGCCGCCACCAACGGCTCGCTCACCCGCTTCCCGATCAGCGCGGGGTTCGGATGCGAGTGCCGCACCCGGTGCGTGTCGATGACGACGACGTAGGCGGCGCCGGTGCGCCGCTCCGTGGCGGTGGCGAGGCGCTGGACGGTGGCGTCGCAGCCGGGGGACGTCCGCGTCAGGCACTGCTGCACCTCGGGGTCCTGGGCGAACGTCTGCGCGATCGCGGCCGCGCGGGCCTGGTACTCCTCGTCGAGATGGCCGCGGGCCGTCACGGCCAGGAGGACGAAGCCGACCGCGATGGAGACGGCCAGGATCGCGGTCTGGGCCAGGAAGATCTGGCTCGACAGCTTCCTGATCCGTCGTCGCATCCTCGCGATCCTGACACCGTTCCGCACCGTCCGGCACCCCGGCCGGCGATGCCCTCCGCGACAGCGTGCCGCATCGGCTCGGCCCATGGGGTGCGCAGAACGCGCAGAACCCCCGCTATCGCGCAGAACGTCGACCATCACGCAGAAGCGCGCCCCGGGACGGGGTGCTCCACCAGCATCGAGCCGCTCGCAGATCGACAGAGAGGTTGATGCGATGGTGCAGACGATCCCACCCGCGGTGGCGGGGGAGGCGGCGCGGATCGAGATCCGCGACCTGACGAAGCGGTTCCTGACCCCGAAGGGGGAGCCGTTCACCGCGATCACGGACGTGACGCTGACGGTCGAGCCCGGCCAGTTCTGCGCGATCGTCGGGCCGACGGGATGCGGCAAGTCCACGACGCTCGCCCAGGTCTCCGGGCTCGAGCGTCCGAGCGCCGGTGGCGTGCGCGTCGGCGGTGCCCCCGTGCAGGGCGTCACCGCGGGGGTCAGCTACATGTTCCAGGCCGACTCGCTCTTCCCTTGGAAGACGGTCCTGCAGAACGTGTCGACCGGGCCGATCCTGACCGGCACGCCGAAGCGCGAGGCGGCGACCCTCGCGCTCGACTGGGTGCGCCGCGTGGGCCTCGCCGGCTTCGAGGACCGCTACCCGCACCAGCTGTCCGGCGGCATGCGGAAGCGGGTCGCGATGGCGGCCGCGCTCATCAACGAGCCGCGGATCCTGCTGATGGACGAGCCCTTCGGCGCGCTCGACGTGCAGACCAAGGCGATCATGCAGACCGAGCTCCTCGGGCTGTGGGAGCAGCTCCGGCCCTCCGTGCTGTTCATCACGCACGACCTCGACGAGGCGGTCGCGCTCGCGGACCGGGTGGTCATCATGACCTCGAGCCCCGGCACCGTGAAGGACGTCTTCGACATCGACCTGCCCCGCCCGCGCGGGGACGTGCAGGAGATCCGGCACGAGCCGCGGTTCCAGGAGCTGCAGGGTCGGATCTGGGCCTCGCTCAAGGACGAGGTCACGCGCGCCTACGAGCGGACGGCGGCAGCGGCATGACCATGACCACCGCAGCCCCCGTCCCCGTCGAGCTCGAGGCGGACCTCCGCGCGAGCACCCTGCGCGCCAGGAACCGGAACACCGCCCTCGTCTGGATCGGCCGCGTCCTCGTCGCCGTCGTCTTCATCGGCGGCTGGCAGCTGCTGACCGTCACCGGGATCCTCGACAAGTTCTTCTACGGCCAGCCGTCCGGCATCTGGGC
>NZ_JBQCGC010000043.1:0-2565 GCF_051956055.1 Amnibacterium sp. | reverse complement strand
AGCCCGCTCGCGGTCGTGACGCGGCGCCCCGCGACGCGATGGGCCGGCACGATGCACGAGTGCACCGGCTCGCCGTCGAGCAGCACGGTGCACGCGCCGCAGTCGCCCGCGTCGCAGCCCTTCTTCACCTCGTGGTGGCCCGTCTCCCGGAGGAGCGTGCGGAGGCACTGGCCGGGGAACGGGGCCGCCTCGACCGGGGTGTCGTTCACCTCGAACCTCATCGGTCGAGCTCCTGCCGGATCTCCTCCGCGAGCAGCACGGAGACCGCGGCGCGCCAGTCGGCGGCCCCGTGGGCGTCGCTGAACCAGCTCGGGATCGCCCCGACCGCGGCCGCGAGCGACGACGCCGACGGGAGCTCCGGGAAGCGGAGCACCTCCGGTCGCGTGGTCCCGCCGGTCACGCAGAGCACGAACCCGCCGCGCGGATCGCGCCGCGCCGCGAGCACGGTGCCCGCGCGGCCGAGGGGCGCGAGCGCGATGCGGCGGAACGCGGTCTCGGCCGCCATCGCCTCCGGTGCGAGCTCGATCGACCGGATCACCTCGCCGGGCAGCAGGCTCGTCGAGCGCTGCGCGCGCACGAAGGAAGAGACGGCCTCGCGGCGCTCGCCGCCGTCCGGGGTCCAGATGACGAGCTCGCCGTCGAGCGCGCCGGCCAGCCCGATGAGCGCCCCGGCCGCGAGCGCCGTCGCGATGTTGCCGCCCACGGTCGCCGTGTTCCAGATCTTGAACGACTGGAGGAGGGATTCCGCGCACTGCCGGAAGAGCGGCAGCGCCCGCCAGCCGGGGCGCGGCGGGATGGCGACGAGCTGCGCCACCGTGCACGTCGCGGCGATCGAGAGTCCGCCGTCCGCTCGCGCGACCCAGGGCGTCCAGCCGAGGGCGACGAGGTCCACGAGCTCCGTGAGGCCGTCCTGCGGCTCCGAGAACAGCCAGGTGCCGCCACCGAGCGGGTGCACGGTGTCGGAGAGCGCTGCGAGGTCCCGCCGCGACGACGGCAGGACCACCCGGTTCAGCGTCGGCGGGTCCATCGACCCATCCCACCGCACCCGCATTGCAGCCGCATTACGGCGCATCCCGCCGCGGCGCCGAGCGCGGCGGAGGAGGATGCGAGCGTGCCATCACCCCGCGCGCTCGTCGCCGCAGCCGCCGTCGCCTACCTCGCGAACGCCGCGCTCGGCACCGCGGTGCAGACGCGGCTCGTCGACACGAGCCGGCACCGCTGGACCCACCACGCGCTCTACATCGTCACGTCGACCCTCACCACCGCCGCGGTCGTCGGAGCGTTCGCGCAGCGGTCGCCGCGAGGATGGGTGCTCGGCCCGGCGCTGCTCCCGCTCGCGCTGCTGCCGCACGTGGGCCATGCGGCTCACGCGACCACTGCGCTCGCCGCGGCACCGTTCTATGCCGGCGCGCTCGTGAAGGAGGACTGATGGAGCTCCTGGACGCCATCCGGCGCCGGCACACCACGAACGGCGGGTTCCTGCCCGACCCGGTGTCGCCCGAGCACCAGCGGCTCCTCATGGAGGTGGCCGGCCGGGCGCCCAGCCAGCTGAACAGCCAGCCGTGGCGGTTCGTGCTCATCGAGTCCAGGGAGACGATCGAGACCATCGCGGAGATCTCGGGCGCGAGCATGACGACGGCGATGAGCAACGGCACGTTCTTCGAGCGGTACAAGCCGTACTTCCGCTTCTCCAAGGCGGAGATGGCGCGGCAGCGCAGCGGCATGCTGTTCGACAAGCTGCCCGCACCCCTGCGCCCGTTCACCTCGCAGGCGTTCACGTCGCGCGGGCAGAAGCTCATGAACTCGCTGCACGTGCCGCAGACGCTCGGCGCGGAGAACCGCAAGCTCGTCGCGGGCTCGCCGCTGCTGATCGGCGTCATGCTCGACCGTGCCGAGTACCGCCCCGGGGAGCTCTCCTCCTTCTACTCGCTGTTCAGCATGGGCGCGGCGATGGAGAACCTCTGGCTCACCACCGTCGAACTCGGCATGGGCATCCAGTTCGTGTCCTTCCCGATGGAGGTGCCGGGGGAGTGGGATCGGATCGTCGCCCTCCTGAACGTGCCTGACGAGCTCGAGCTGATGGCCGTGTACCGCCTCGGCTACCTGCCCGAGCAGCGGCGGCGTCCCGCGATCGACTGGACGAGCTCGGAACGGAAGCTGCCCTCGCAGTACGTGTTCCGCGAGCGGGCCGATCGGCCGCAGGAGGGCTGGGACGACCTCGTCAGGGCGCCCGAGCACTGAGCGGGGCGGAGGGCACTCGGCCAGGGCGGGTGTGCAAGGGTCCAGCGTGCGCATCACCACCTTGAACCTCCAGGGGTTCCTCGACTGGGACGCGCGGGCGCCGCGCATCGCCGCCTTCCTGCGCGGGGTCGACCCGGACGTGGTCCTGTTCCAGGAGGTCGTGTACCTCCCCGACGTCTCGCCGTACTCGCCGGTCGAGCTGCTGAACCGCGAGCTGCGTATGCCGTTCCGGCACGAGGCGATCACGCGCCTCCAGCGCGGTCGCGCGCACCCCGTCTACCGGGAGGGGCTCGCGCTGCTGTCCCGGGTGCCGCTCGCCTCCAC
>NZ_JBQCGC010000042.1:0-3011 GCF_051956055.1 Amnibacterium sp. | reverse complement strand
GGTCGGCTGAACGGCATCCACTCGGGCGGCGGCTCGGACTCGTCGGACGGGGTGCCGTGGGGGAGGTGCGTCGCGACCGGCACGGCCACCCACGGGGGCCGGATCCCGCCGAGCGCGATGCCGTCCTCGTCCCGCTGCAGCGCCTCCTCGCCCCGCACGAGCCGCAGCCGGTCGCCGCGCGGCGCGGGCACGCCGTCCTCGATCCAGCGCCGCATCGCGGCCAGCGCAGCGCAGGCGTAGAGGTCGAACCGCGCGTCGCTGCGGCGCTCCCGGACGGCGAACGCGGGCCTGCGCCCTCCGGCGTCCTCGAACTGCTGCAGGTTCGTCAGGACGCTGGGTCGCGACTCGATGTGCGCGGTTCCGGCGACCTGGAGGAGGCGGTAGCGGTCGCCGTCGGCGTCCGAGTCCGGGCGGAGCACCGGCCCGTGCGTCTCCGACTCCGTCTCGCTGAGCAGCTCGACGACCACGGCACCGTGGCCGGACACCGTTCGTCGCGCGTCGTCCGGCGGCAGCTCGGCGTCGCCGGGGGAGAGCGGCGGGTAGCCGGCGGCGCCGGCCCCGCCGGAGGAGATGCCGATGAGGTAGCCGTCGACGAGCGGCCGACCGTCGGTGCCGCGCAGCCGGTCGTGGAACCCGTCCTGCAGGAAGACCCGGCAGAAGCTGCCGGTCGCCGACATGCCGCCGAGCACGACGGTCCGGGCGGCGACGGGGCCCAGCGCGCCGTCGACGAGCGCCTGGACCGCGGCCGCGAGCACGTCGTACTGCTGGCCGTCCTCCGGGATGTCGAGTGAGCCGTAGCGGCTCGGGGCGAGGTCCTCGCGCAGCTGCTGCGCGAGGCGCGGGAAGACGGTCGCGCCCATCCACGTGTGCCCCTCGCGCAGCAGCCAGGGGTGCACCGCGTTCCAGACCAGCGCCGAGTCGAGGTCGGGGTGGAGCGGCTCGACCTGCACGAAGCCGGACGCCGCGGCGGGGTCGGCGGGCCTGCGCACGAGCACGCGGGTGCGGAACGGCAGCTCGGGTCCGGGGACGGCCGTGCCGCCGGCGTCGCGATGCCAGACGGCCGCCGACCCGTCGATGAGGTGCTCCTCCTCGACGTACCCGAACGCGGCGAGATCGACGCCCATCTCGAGCTCCGGGAGGAAGGAGGTGCCGAACGGGGGCGTGTCGAGAGCGGCGACGGCGGGCTCGACCGATCGGTACGACATCGTGATGGAACTCCTCCTGCGCGGTGCTGGCACAATATCAGGCTGCCTGATACTTTCCCTCGCAGCGGGTCCGCCCGCACCACATGCAGCACCCCCATGCAAAGGAGCACCGATGCCTGCATCCCGCCTCTCCAGGAGAGCGTTGCTCGCCGCCGCCACGATCGCTGCGCTCACCGTCGGGGTGACGGCGTGCAGCAGCGGCACGGGATCGGGGAACGGGGGTGGAGGCGCCACGCGAGGTGGCACCCTCACCACCCAGTTCGCCGGCATCCCGATCAGCCTCGACCCGGCGCTCGGCGGGTCGGGCGGTAGCGCGATCTTCACCGCCCTCGCCTACGACTCCCTCATCTACCAGGCCGGCGACGGCAAGCTCGTGCCCGATCTGGCGACCAAGTGGTCCCTCGACCCGACCAACACGAAGCTCACGCTCACCCTCCGCAAGGGCGTGAAGTTCATGGACGGCACGACCATGGACGCCGCCGCGGTGAAGGCGTCGCTCGACCACTTCCTGAAGGCCGGAGGCGGCGACCTCCGCTACGCGGGCCCCGTCTCCGAGGTCACCGCGCCGTCCACCGACACGGTGGTCATCAGCTACAAGTCGCCGTACCCCGACGGGCCGTTCTTCCTCACGCAGTACTGGGGCGTCGGCCAGATCATCGGGCCGAAGGGGCTCGCCGACCCGAAGAGCCTCCTCACCAAGAGCGACGGCACCGGGCAGTACGCGTACGCGCCGGACCAGTCGGTCACCAACTCCTCGTACACCTACACGCGCAACCCGCACTACTTCGCGCCCGACGCGCAGCAGTACGACAAGGTGGTCGTGAAGGTCATCGGCGACCCGAGCGCGACGCTGTCGGCCGTCAGCACCGGTCAGGTGTCCTTCGCGGGGCTCACGCCCACCACGGCGGCGACCGCCAAGTCGAGCGGCCTGAAGCTCGTGACCGCGCCCTTCTTCACCTGGGGGCTCACGGTCGCGGACTACCAGGGCACCCTCAACCCGGCGATGAAGAACAAGGACGTGCGGCAGGCCATGGCGCTCGCGCTCGACCGCGGCGCGCTCGCCTCCGCCCTCGGCGCCGACTACAACCAGGCGAACGGACAGCTCGGGGCGAAGGGGACCGACGGGTACGTCGACGGCTTCGGCTTCCAGCAGGACCTCGCGAAGGCGAAGTCCCTGATGGCGGGCGCGGGCTACGCCAAGGGCTTCACCCTGAACGTGCTCACCGAGAACGTGCTCGACAGCCAGACCACCATCTCCCAGGCGATGGCGAGCGACCTCGGCAAGATCGGCATCAAGGTGAACCTGGTCGTGAAGAACACGGTGCCGGACTTCATCCAGGCCGCGCTGTCGAAGCAGTACCCCGTGCTCGTGTGGCCGGTCATCGGCGCGACGAGCGGTCAGGTGCTCGCGAACTTCATCCAGCCCGGCGTGACGGACCCGTTCGGCAACACCGACCCGGTGCTCACGAAGCTCTACGACCAGGCGCAGGCCGCGACGAGCGCTTCGGCCCGCACCGCCGTGTTCCAGCAGATCACGAAGGCGTCGAACGACGAGGCCTGGTTCATCCCCGCGGTGTCGACCGACAACGTGTTCGCGGTCGGGCAGCATCTGAGCGGTGTCACCGCGTCGGCGCTGAACCCCAACCCGCTGCCGGCGGCGCCGGATCCCTCGCTGGCCTGGAAGACCACCAAGTAACCAGCCCCTCCGCGGGTGGCCCCCCCCGAGGACCCGGCCCCCCCCCCCAAAAAACGGGCCGGGGACCCCCCCAGGGCCCCGCCAACCAACCCACCGCCGGGGGGGGGGGG
>NZ_JBQCGC010000041.1:0-101788 GCF_051956055.1 Amnibacterium sp. | reverse complement strand
CCTCGACGCGCTCACCGTCGCCGCCGTCGTGATCGCGGTGGCGACCGGCTTCTACACGCTGTACCACCGGTACGCGTCGGGGGTCGGACAGGAGGAGACCCACGACCACGAGGACGACAGCCGCGTCGCGGACGCGCACCGGGCCGACCTCGAGGGCTTCCGCGCGTTCCTGCGCAGCCTCCTGATGCACGCCATGGTCGGCACCGCGCTCGGCGGCCTGGCGACGCTCGTGGGCGAACCGCAGAACCTCCTGATCGGCGAGACGGTCGGGTGGGGGTTCGGCGAGTTCCTGACCCGCATGCTCCCGATCTCGATCCCGGTCCTCCTCGCCGGTCTCGCCGTCACGGCCCTGCTCGAGCGCACGAGGCGGTTCGGCTACGGTGCCGAGCTGCCCGCCTCCGTCCGTGCCGTGATGGAGGAGGAGGACCGGCGCCGCACCCGCGACCGCACGCCGCGCGGGCAGGCGAAGCTGGTCGTCCAGCTCGTCACGGCGCTGCTGCTCATCGCGGGGCTGGCGCTCCACGTCGCCGAGGTCGGGATCATCGGCCTCGCCGTGATCGTGCTCGCGACCGCCTTCAACGGGGTCACGGGCGAGCACGCGCTCGGCCACGCGTTCCAGGAGGCGCTGCCGTTCACGGCGCTCCTCGTGACATTCTTCGCGATCGTCGCCGTCATCCACGACCAGCACCTGTTCGAGCCCGTCATCTCCGCGGTGCTCGCGCTGGGCGGCACGCAGCAGATCGCGGCGCTGTTCGCGGCCTCGGGCGTGCTCTCCGCGATCAGCGACAACGTGTTCGTCGCCACCGTCTACATCGGGGAGGTGGCGCGGGAGTTCGACGCGGGCACGATCGCCCGCGGGCAGTTCGAGCACCTCGCGATCGCGATCAACGCCGGCACGAACATCCCGAGCGTCGCCACCCCGAACGGCCAGGCGGCCTTCCTGTTCCTGCTCACCTCCGGCATCGCGCCGCTCGTGCGGCTCGGCTACCTCCGGATGCTGTGGATGGCCCTCCCCTACGCCGTGGTGATGACGGTGGTCGGCTTCCTCGCGGTCACCCTGCTGCTCTGACCGGTGACTCGCCCGACGGCGGTGCGGTTCAGTTCTGCGGGAACCCGAGGTCGACGCCGCCGTGGGAGGGGTCGAGCCAGCGGGAGGTGATCGCCTTCTGCTGCGTGAAGAACTTCACGCCCTCGGCGCCGTGGGCCTTCGTGTCGCCGAAGAGCGACTGCCGCCAGCCGCCGAACGAGAACGTCGCGACCGGGACGGGGATCGGCACGTTGATGCCGATCATCCCGACCTCGACCTCGTTCTGGAACCGCCGGGCGGCCCCGCCGTCGTTCGTGAAGATCGCGGTGCCGTTGCCGAACGCGCCCCGGTTGATGAGCGCGACGCCGTCCTCGTACGACGCGACGCGGACCACCGAGAGCACCGGGCCGAAGATCTCCTCCGTGTACACGCGGGAGGTGGTGGGGACCCGGTCGATCAGGGTCGGGCCGAGCCAGAACCCGTTCGGGTCCCCGTCGACGTCCACGCCGCGGCCGTCCACGACGACCTCCGCGCCGTCCTCGATCGCGACCTCGATGAACGAGGCGACCTTGTCGCGGTGCCGCTACGTCACGAGGGGACCCATGTCGCAGGATCGGCGCCCGTCGCCGATCCGGAGCGCGGCCATGCGCTCCGCGATCCTCGGGATGAGGGCATCGGCCGCCTGGCCGACCGCGACGACGACCGAGACGGCCATGCACCGCTCCCCCGCCGACCCGAACCCGGCGCTCACCGCCGAGTCCGCGACCAGGTCGAGGTCCGCGTCCGGCAGCACCAGCATGTGGTTCTTCGCCCCGCCGAGCGCCTGCACCCGCTTGCCGTGCCGGGCCGCGGTCTCGTAGATGTACCGCGCGATCGGGGTCGAGCCGACGAACGAGATCGACTTCACGTCCTCGTGCGTGAGCAGACCGTCGACGGCGACCTTGTCGCCGTGCAGGACGTTGAACACGCCGTCCGGCAGCCCCGCCTCCCGGAACAGCTCGCCGATCCACACCGCCGCGGACGGGTCCTTCTCGGAGGGCTTCAGCACCACCGTGTTCCCCGCCGCGATCGCGATGGGGAAGAACCACATCGGCACCATCGCCGGGAAGTTGAACGGGCTGATGATGCCGACGACCCCGAGCGGCTGACGGATCGAGTAGACGTCCACGCCGGTCGAGACCTGCTCCGAGTACTCGCCCTTCAGGTGGTGCGCGAGCCCGGTCGCGAACTCGACGACCTCCTGGCCGCGCGAGATCTCCCCGAGCGCGTCGGAGACGACCTTGCCGTGCTCGCTCGTGATCAGCTCCGCGAGCTCGCCCTTCCTCGCCTCCAGCAGCTCCCGGAACCGGAACATGACCGCCTGGCGCTTCGCCAGCGACGTCGCCCGCCAGCCGGGGAACGCCGCCTTCGCCGCGGCGACGGCGGCCGCGACGTCGGCCTCGTCCGCGAACGCGACCCTGCGGGTCACGACGCCCCGCGCCGGGTCGAACACGTCCCCCGCCCGCGCTCCCGAGCCCGCTTCGCGTCGCCCGCCGATCCAGTGCGGCACGACGGCGAGGTCGGTCCGTGCGGTGGGTGCGGTGCTGGTCATGGCGGCTCCTCGTTCCGGCTGCTGCGGCAAGCCTCCCACCGGATCAGGCGTGCTCGACACGCGGCGGGAAGGAGGCGCGGAGGACGAGCACCAGCACCGCCGCGGCGGCGAACGCGGCCGCCGACACCACCACGAGCGCGGGGAGGCCGGCCGCCGCGAGGACGCCGCCGCCGACCGCGGCGCCGAGCCCGATGCCGACGTTCGAGGCCGAGTTGTTGACCGCGGCGGAGAGGTCGGGCGACAGGCTCCGCGTCCGGAGGCACGCGGCCGTGCAGAAGACCGGGATCGCGCCGAACCCGACCACCCAGGCGCTCACCGCTCCGACGGTGCCGCCGGTCGACGCCTGCAGCATGAGCACCGCGGAGACGGCGCCGGCCGCGAGGACCAGTGCGCCGAGCATCCCGGCGCGCGGACGCCGATCGATCACGAGGCCCGCAAGCCACAGCCCGACCACACCCGCCGCGCCGAACAGGAACAGCGCGGGCGCGATGGCCGCCTCCGCCACGCCCGCGTCGAGCAGGACCGTGGAGACGTACGTGTACAGGGCGTAGTGCCCGAAGAACGCGAGGCCGTTCACGACGGCCGCCCCGATCAGCGCGCCGCGGCGCCCGCGCTCGGCCCGGGGCGCGGGGCCTGCGGAGGGCACCGCCGGCAGCGCCGCCGCCGTCGCGAGCACCGCCAGCACCCCGCCGACCGCGAGCGCGCCGAACGCCGCCCGCCAGCCGAGCGCCGCGCCGATCGAGGTCACGAGCGGCACGCCGAGCACGTAGCCGAGGGAGGCCCCCGCTGCGGCGATCGCGAGCGCCCGGCCCTGCACCCGCGCCGGCACGAGCGCGGCGGCGTAGGAGGAGGACAGCGAGAAGAACAGCGCGTGCGCGACGCCGCCGATCGCCCGGCCCGCGCAGAGCAGCGCGAAGCTCGGCGCCAGGGCGATCGCGAGGTTCCCGACGCTGTACAGCGCGATGGTCGCGAGCAGCAGCGGCTTGCGCGCGAACCGGTCGGTGATGCGGGTCAGCGGCACTGCGAGCACCGCGACCAGGGCGGCGTAGACGGTCACGAGCAGCCCCGTGACCGCGGTCGGCGTCCCGAAGGCGCGGCTGAGCTGCGGGAGCACGCCGACGGGCACGATCTCGGTGGTCACCGCGACGAACGTGGCGAGCACGAGCGCGCCGAGCCCCACGGCCGCGTCGAACCGGATCCGGTCATCGCCGCGCGCCACGGGACGATCCTCGCGGACCTGGCGGGGAGGTGCGGCACGCGGGCTCAGGACGCGCGGCGGTCCAGCACCACGTGCACGACGCCGGAGGGCGAGGGCGTCGAGACGATGTCGAACCGCTCCTCCAGCCCCTCCTGCCCGTCCCAGATGCGCACGCCCCTGCCGAGCACGATCGGCACGACGACCAGGTGGAGGTGGTCGACGAGGTCGGCGTCGAGGAACTCGCGGATCATCGATGGGCCGCCGCCCAGGCGGACGTCGAGGCCGCCCGCCAGCTCGGTCGCCTCCGCGAGCGCCGCCTCCGGGGCCGCGTCCCGGAACAGGAAGGTCGTGTCGCCCACCGCGATGTCCGGGCGCGGATGATGCGTGAGCACGACGACCGGGGTGTGGAACGGCGGCTCGTCGCCCCACCAGCCGCGCCAGGACTCGTCCTCCCACGGGCCGCGCTGCCAGCCGAACTTGTTGCGCCCCATGATCTCGGCGCCGATGCCCTCCCACGCGGCCGCCGCGAAGTCGTCGTCGACGCCGGTGGTGCCGCCCTCCTGCCCGGTGATCCGGTGGAAGGTGCGGGTCGGGAAGAACCAGCCCATGAGCCGGCCGCCGGCGTGACCGAAGGGCGTCTCGAGCGACTGCCCCTCGCCGGTGCCGAACCCGTCCAGCGAGACGGCGATGTTGTGGGCGCGCAGCTTCGGCACCCGGCCGACGGTAGCGCCGAACCCTCCCGCGGGTCGAGACTCTGGGCGGGAGGATCCGTCATGACGCTCACGTGCACCGGCGCGTTCGGTGGGATGTCCGTGCGGGACGTGCCGGAGGCGGTGCGCTTCTGGCGGGAGCGGATCGGCCTCACGGTCGAGGACGGGCCGATCGCGACCCTGCTGCTGCCCGGCGGCGGCCGCGTGATCCTCTACCCGAAGCAGGACCACGAGCCGGCGACCTTCACCGTGCTGAACCTCGAGGTCGACGACGTCGGCGCGGCGATCCGCGAGCTCGGCGAGGTCGGCCTCGAGCCCGTGCGCTACCCGGGGATGCCGCAGGACGAGGACGGCGCGATGCGCGGGCACGGGCCTGACATCGCGTGGTTCACGGACCCCTCCGGCAACGTCTTCTCGGTGCTGCACTCCTGACCCCCTTCGTGGTTCAGGAGATTCCGGCGGGGGCGGCGCATATCTCCTGAACGACGAAGGAGGGGTCAGGCGGCGGGCTGCTGCACCTTGCCCCAGATCGCGGTGAGCAGCTGCTCCACCCACTCGATGAGCGCGGTGTCGGCGAGCGGCTCCCCCGCCGTCTGCGGCCACGGCACGTTCACCGCGCCTTGGATGAGCCGCGCGCCCGGGTACATCCGCTGCAGCCGCACCTGCATCGAGTCGGGCAGGTCGGCCGGCGCGATGCGGAGGAACTTCGGCAGCGCCACCACGTCGGACAACCCGGCGTGCTGGGCGAGCCGGCGGAGCTTGGAGATGCGGACGAGGTTCTCCACCTCCTCCGGGGCCGAGCCGTAGCGGTCGACGAGCTCCTCGAGCACCAGGTCGATCCGGCCCTCCGCGGAGGCGGGCCCTGCGGCGGCGGACAGCTTCTGGTACGCCTCGAGCCGCAGCCGCTCGCTGTCGATGTAGTGCTCCGGGATCCGGGCGTCGACCGGCAGCTCGAGCCGCAGCTCGGTCTGGCCCTCCGCGACCTCGCCGCGGAAGTCGTTCACCGCCTCGCCGATCATCCGCAGGTACAGGTCGAACCCGACGCCCGCGATGTGGCCGGACTGCTCGCCGCCGAGCAGGTTGCCCGCCCCGCGGATCTCGAGGTCCTTCAGCGCCACCTGCATGCCGGAGCCCAGGTCGTTGTTCGCCGCGATCGTCTCGAGCCGGTCGACCGCGGTCTCCGACAGCGGCTTCTCCGCCTCGTAGAGGAAGTACGCGTACGCGCGCTCCCGCCCGCGCCCGACCCGCCCGCGCAGCTGATGCAGCTGGCTGAGCCCGTACTTGTCGGCCCGATCGACGATCAGGGTGTTCGCGTTCGCGATGTCGAGCCCGGTCTCGATGATCGTCGTGGAGACGAGCACGTCGTACCTCCGCTCCCAGAAGTCGACCATCACCTGCTCGAGCTGGTGCTCGCCCATCTGGCCGTGCGCGACGGCGACGCGCGCCTCCGGCACCAGCTCGGCGATCTCCGCGGCGATGCGCTGGATGGAGGAGACCCGGTTGTGGACGTAGAACACCTGGCCCTCGCGGAGCAGCTCGCGCCGGATCGCCGCCGTGATCTGCCCGGCCGACCGCGCCCCGACGTAGGTGAGGATCGGGTGCCGGTCCTCGGGCGGGGTCGCGAGCGTCGACATCTCGCGGATCCCGGTGACCGCCATCTCGAGCGTGCGCGGGATCGGCGTCGCGCTCATCGCGAGCACGTCGACGTTCGTCTTCAGCTTCTTCAGCTGGTCCTTGTGCTCGACCCCGAACCGCTGCTCCTCGTCGATGATCACGAGGCCGACGTCCTTGAACTGCACCTGCTTGGCGAGGATCGCGTGCGTGCCGATCACCATGTCGACGGTGCCGTCGGCGAGGCCCTTCAGGGTCTCCTTCGCCTCCTTGTCGGTCTGGAAGCGGGACAGCGGCCGCACATTCACGGGGAAGCCGGCGAACCGCTCCTGGAACGTCTCGAGGTGCTGGCGGACCAGGAGGGTCGTCGGCACGAGCATCGCGACCTGCTTGCCGTCCTGGATCGCCTTGAACGCCGCCCGCACCGCGATCTCGGTCTTGCCGAAGCCGACGTCGCCGGAGATGAGGCGATCCATCGGGATCGGCTTCTCCATGTCGGCCTTGACCGCGTCGATCGTCTCGAGCTGATCCGGCGTCTCCGCGAACGGGAACGCCTCCTCGAGCTCGTGCTGCCACGGGCTGTCCGGGCCGAACGCGTGCCCCTTCGACGCCATGCGCGCGGAGTAGAGCTTCACGAGCTCGACCGCGATGTCGCGCACGGCCTTCCGCGCGCGGCCCTTCGCCGCAGCCCAGTCCGAACCGCCCATCTTCGACAGCTGCGGCGCCTCCCCGCCGACGTAGCGCGTGAGCAGGTCGAGCTGGTCGGTCGGCACGTACAGCTTGTCGCCCGGGTAGCCGCGCTTGGACGGCGCGTACTCCAGCAGCAGGAACTCGCGGACGACCTTCTCCGGCGCCTTGTCGCCGATCCGCCTGGGTCCCGCCTTCTGCACCGGGGCGACCTCGCGCCGGACCAGCTCGACGAAGCGGCCGATGCCGTGCGTCTGGTGCACGACGTGGTCGCCGGCCTTCAGCTGCAGCGGGTCGACGACGTTCTTGCGCCGGGAGGCGAGCTTGCGCGGCGCGCGGTTGTCCACGGAGGCGGCCCGGCCGTAGAACTCGCGCTCGCTGACGACCGCGAGCGAGACCTCCGGCTGCTCGAACCCGGTCTCGAGGTCGCCGATGAGCACGTAGGCGACGCCCGATTCGAGCTCCTCCGGCAGCTGCTCGACGATGCGGGCCGCGGCGCCGCGCTCGGCGAGCACGTCGCGCGCCCGCTCCACGAGGCCCTTCCCCGCCGAGGTGACGACCGTCGACCAGCCGTGCCGGAGGCGGGAGGTGATGTGGTCGAGCAGCTCGGCGGGGCGCCCCGGCGTGACCGGGGTCGCGCCGCCCTTGACCCGGAGGTACTCGGCCGAGTCGGCGAGCAGCGCCGCGGCCTTCGCCGGGTCGAGGTCCGCGACGGTCTCGGCGGCGTCGGGCTGCGATTCGAACGAGCTGATCGTCCACCAGGTGCCCTCCGGCACCGCCTCCCGCAGCTGGTTCACGGTGAGGAAGTCGCCCGACTCGAGGTCGATCGGCGCCTGCGCGCCCGCGGTCGCGGCGCTCCACGCGGCGTGCAGGAACTCCCGGTTCGTCTCCGCGAGGCTCACTGCGCGGCTCGCGACCCGCTCGGGCGACAGGATGCAGACCGCGGCGCCCTCCGGCAGGTACTCGGTGATCGGGACGAGTCCGTCGGCGAGCACGGGCGCCAGCGACTCCATCCCCTCCACGGGGATGCCCTCCGCGACCTTCGCCAGCATCTGGGCGAGGTTCGGGAACTCGTGCTGCAGCTCCCTGGCGCGCTGCTGCACGGCGTCGGTGAGCAGCAGCTCGCGGGCCGGCACCAGCTCCGCCACCTCGACCGGCACGTCGAGGGTGCGCTGATCGGCGACCGAGAAGCCCCGGAGGCCGTCGACCTCGTCGCCGAAGAAGTCGACCCGGACCGGGTGCTCCGCGATCGGCGAGAACACGTCGAGGATGCCGCCGCGCACCGCGAACTCGCCCCGCCTGGTCACGAGGTCGACGCGCGTGTAGGCGAGCGCGACGAGGCGCTCGACGAGCGCGTTCAGGTCGACGCCGCGCTGCCCGAGCCGCAGCTCCACCGGCTCGACGTCGGCGAGGCCCGCGACGATCGGCTGCAGCGCGGCGCGCACCGGCGCGACGACGACGAGCGGGGCGTCCCCCGGCTGCCAGAGGCGCATCCGGCGGATCGCGTGCAGGCGCCGGCCGACGGTCTCCACGCCGGGGCTGAGCCGCTCGTGCGGCAGCGTCTCCCAGGCGGGCAGGTCGAGCAGCTCGGCGTCGGGCAGGAGGCACTCGAACGCGCTCCGCAGCGCGTCCGCCTCCCGCTCGGTCGCCGTGACGACGAGCAGCGCGTCCGCGTCGCCGCGCTCACGCCGCCGGTGCAGCAGGGCCGCGATCAGCGGCGCGTGCAGGCCTGGGGTCGCGGAGAAGTCGGCAGGGCGCGATGCGGCGACGAGCGCGTCGCTCATCGAGTCGGCGTGCGAGAGCAGACGTGGCAGACCCGAAAGACTCACTCGTCCCATTTTATGGGCCGGTCCGACACCGGGAGCGTGCGGATCAGGCGAGGTGCCCGGTCAGCCGCTCCCATGCGCCGGCACCGACCGACGCCTTCTCGGCCTCGGTGAAGGGCGCCGTCTCGAGGAACGCGCGCGCCCGACCGCCGCCGGTCGGCACGTACGGGTAGTCGGTGGCGTACAGGATGCGCTCGACGCCCACGACCTCGGCCGTCCACCGGAGGTACCGCTCGCTGAGCATCCCGCTCCCGGTCACGCCCACGTTCTGCCGGAACACCTCCTGGATCCCCCGCTCGAGGTGGAGGCCCGTGCGCCCCATGCCTGCCTCGAACCGCTCGAGGAAGAAGAGCACGACCTCACCCCAGTGCCCCACGATCACCTGCAGCTCGGGGTGCCGGTCGAAGACGCCGCCGAGGATCATCCGAAGCAGCTGCACGCCGGTCTCGTAGTGCCAGCCGATCCCGTGGTTCGCGAAGGCGAAGTCCACGTCGTCGCCGAGCCCCGAGTAGTACTGCGTCCTGACCGGGGCGACCGGGGTCTGCGGGTGGAGGTAGAGCGGCGCGCGGAGGCGGGCCGCGACGCCGTACAGGTCGTCGAACTCCCGCGCGTCCGCGTTCGTCGTCCCGGTGCGCCCGTTGAGGAGCGCGCCCCGGAACCGCAGGCCGGTCACCGCCCGCTCGAGCTCGGCCGCCGCCTGCTCCGGGTCAGGGGTGGGGATCGCCGCGAAGGCCTGGAACCGGTCCGGATGCGCGGCGACGATCCCGGCGAGCGCATCGTTCGCCTCCCGCGCGACGTGCACCGCGTCCGCCGCGCCGAGGTTCTGCACGCCGGGGCTCGTGAGGGACAGCACCTGGACGTCGACCCCCTGGTCGTCCATCGCGGCGATGCGCTCCTCCCCGACCTCCCGGAGCCGCCGGGAGAGCGGGTCGTCGCCCGCGCCGTGCACCTCGCCTCCCGACACCCGACGCCAGGCGTCGAGCAGCTCGGGGACGACGAAGTGCTCCTCCAGGGCCACGATGCGCATGCGCTCCTCCTCCTGCGGCTCAGGACTACCCTCCCCCTCCTGAGCACCCCCTCCTGAGCACCCCGGTCAGGCGCAGCGCGCACACTGCCGCGATGGCGACGGATCTCTCCGGCCGCGTCGCGCTCGTCACGGGTGCGTCTGGCGGCATCGGCTCGGACCTCGCGGTGCGGCTCGCCGGCGCGGGCTGCGACGTGGCCGTCCACTGGTCGGGGCACGAGGACGCGGCTCGGGCGGTCGCCGACCGCGTCGCGGCGCTCGGGGTGCGCGCGGTGACGCTGCAGGCGGACCTCGCCGAGCCTGAGGCGACCGGAGGTCTCGTGGCCGCGGTCGAGGAGCGGCTCGGCCCGATCGACGTGCTCGTCCCGAACGCGGGGATCGGCCCGGCGGCCGCATCGATCGAGGACGTGTCGCTCGACGCGTGGAACCGGACGATCGCGGTCAACCTCACCGCCCCGTTCCTCCTGGCGCAGCGGGTCGTGCCGGGGATGATCGAGCGCGGGTTCGGCCGGCTGCTCCTCGTCTCCTCCGTCGCGGCGTACACCGGAGGCATGGTCGGTCCGCACTACGCGGCGAGCAAGGCGGGGCTGCACGGCCTCGTGCACTGGCTCGCAGCGCGGACCGCGCCGCACGGCGTCACCGTGAACGCGATCGCGCCGGCGCTGGTCGCGAGCGGCATGGTGCCCGAGGACTTCGATGCGTCCCGGATCCCGGTGGGCCGGATCGGCCGGCCTGAGGAGGTCGGCGAGCTCGCGATGGCGATGCTCACGAACGCGTACCTGACGGACAAGGTGTTCCTCGCCGACGGCGGCATGCGCCCGGAGTGATGCGGGCGGTGGTTCCCACCCTCCGGAAGGACACGCCGTGAACACACGGCGAAATGCGCGACACGCGTGTCGCATCCGGGCCCCCTCTTCTGGGGGTGCCTAGCGTCCTGCGCGTCGACCCGGCGGGCCGACCGCACGGGAAGGGGCTCGCGCTGGGCTGGAACGAGGATCCGACGGGGGACGGCGCGCAGCCGGGCCCCGATCGACGCATCTCGTGGCAGGCCCCCCGTGAGCTCCGCGGCCCGAGGATCCCGCAGGACCCGCGCGCCGCCCGGCCCGCCGACCGCCCCGCCCGGCCCGCCCCCGAGCAGGACCCGCGCCAGGCGGCGCCGCGACCGCGCCCGGCGGGCACGGCCTCCACGGGGCAGCTCCCCGCGGCCCGCACGCGCCAGACCCCCGGCGGCCCGACCGGCACCGCGCGGATCCCCATCGTGCGGCAGACCCCGGCCGGCCCCGCAGCACCCCGCCCGGGCGTCCGGCAGCCGGAGGGTCCCGGCCACGGCGGTCAGCCGCCGGTCCGGTCACGCCTCCGGACCCCGCCGCCCGTCGCGGCGCCGCCGCGCACCCTCCCGGGCGCGCCCGCGGTGCCGCAGCCCTCGCCCGTCCTGCCGGCTCCCCCGGCTCCGTCGGCGGCCGTCCCCCAGCCCCTGGGGATGCGGCCGTTCTCGCAGCTCACCCCGATCGCCGTCCCGGCGCCCCCGAGCGCGCCGGCCGTCGCGGCGCCTCCGGCCCCTCGCCGCAGCCGGCGTCACCTCGGTCGCGGCCTCCTCGCGCTCGTGGCCGTCATGGCGCTGAGCGTGCTGTGGGGCCTGCCCGCGTTCGCGAGCGAGGCGCTCGACGCGCCGCCCGTGCTCGGCGTCTCGACCACCGGCGGGCTGCAGCGCCTCCAGGTCGGGCAGGTGAACGGCGGCGGGGCGACCACCGACGCCGTGAGCGGCTCGCTCCCGGTCGCGCCGGCGCCGATCTGGATCAAGCCGGTCATCGGGCACCTCGGCGATCCGTTCGGCCCGCGCCCGATCCAGCCCGTGCCGGGCGTCAACCTCTTCCACCGCGGGCAGGACATCGTCGCGCCGTGCGGGGAGCCGATCCACGCCGCGCACGACGGCGTCGTCCAGACCGCCAGCTACTGGGGCACGTACGGCAACTGGATCCTGCTCGACAACGGCGGTGGGATCGCCACCGGGTACGCGCACGCCTCCCAGATCCTGGTGTCGGTCGGGCAGCACGTGAAGACCGGTCAGGTGATCGGGCTCGTCGGCCAGACCGGTGCCGCCACGGGATGCCATCTCCACCTCGAGGTGCACATCAACGGCGTGGCGGTCAACCCCGTGCCGTTCTTCGCCGCGAAGCACATCTCGCTCGGCTGACCCGCGCCCGGCGGCCGCGACACGCCCCCGGGAGCACGACAGCAGGATCCAGGAGCATCAGCAGGACGCTGCGGGCGCCTGGATCCTGCCGTCGGCGCTCCGTCCTGCTGTCGTGCTCGGGCGGAGGCTCAGCCGCGGCCGATGTAGGGCATGGCGGTCGCCGTCACGGTCAGCCACTGGACGTTCGCGGACAGCGGCAGCGACGCCATGTACACGAGCGCATCGGCCACCGCGGCGACATCCATGGTCGGCTCAGGGCGCTTGGTACCGTCGGCCTGCAGCACCCCCGCGTCCATGCTCCTGGTCATCGCGGTCGCGGCGTTGCCGATGTCGATCTGGCCGGCGGCGATCGAGAACTCGCGGCCGTCGAGGGACGTCGACCTGGTCAGCCCCGTGACCGCGTGCTTGGTCGCGGTGTACGCGATCGAGCGCGGCCGCGGCACCTGCGCCGAGATCGAGCCGTTGTTCACGATCCTGCCGCCCTGCGGGTCCTGGGCGCGCATGATGCGGAAGGCGGCGCGGGTGCACAGGAACGTGCCGGTGACGTTGACGTCGACCACCTCCCGCCATTCGTCGACGTCGACCTCGTCGACCTGCACGGTGCTGCCGCCGCGGCCCGCGTTGTTGAACAGCAGGTCGAGCCGGCCGAACCGGTCAGCGACCTCGCCGAAGGCGCGCTCGACCTGGTCCGCGTCCGTCACGTCGGCCGGGAACGCGTGGATGCGCTCCACCTCCGCGGCGAGCGCGTCGAGCGGGTCACGGCGCCTGCCGAGCACCGCCACGGTCCAGCCCGCCGCCGCGAGCGCTCGCGCGCACGCCGCCCCCACGCCGCTGCCGCCTCCGGTCACGATCGCGATGCGCTCCGCCATGGCACGGGTCTACCTGCCGCGACCTGGGGAGGCCTGCAGGCGCGGTCAGCGGGAGGCGCGGGGCGCGTTCCAGCGCTGCTGCGCGGCGTCGAGGCCGAGCGCCGCGAGGTCGACCACCGCGTCGGCGGCGTCGCCGACGAGCAGCGGCAGCTCCTTGCGCTCCGTCGGGCTGAAGTCGCGGAGCACGAAGTCCGCGGCGGGCTGCCTGCCAGGCGGGCGACCGATGCCGACCCGCACGCGCGGGAACTCGGGGGTGCCGAGCACGGCGGCGATGTCCCGCACGCCGTTGTGCCCGCCGTGACCGCCTCCGGTCTTCAGCCGGAGGTCGCCGAACGGGATGTCGAGCTCGTCGTGCACGACGACGACGCGCTCCGGCGGCAGCGAGTAGAACTTCGCCAGGGCCCCGACCGGGCGACCGGACTCGTTCATGTAGGTCTGCGGCGCGGCGAGCACGAACCGGGTGCCGCCGGGCCGGTCGCGCCCCTCAGCGACGCCGGCACCGGTGCGGTGCCGGGCGAAGCGGGCTCCGAACCGCGCCGCGAGCTCGTCGACGACCATGCGGCCGACGTTGTGCCGGTTCCCGGCGTACTGCGAGCCGGGGTTGCCGAGCCCGACGACGAGCCAGGCGTCGTCGGGCATCGGCGGTCAGACGTTGTGGCTCAGGAGGCGCTGGCGACGGGCTCGGCGGCCTCGGGCTCGGACGCCTCAGCGGCGGACTCGTTCTCGAGGGCCTCCTCGGCCGGAGCGAGCGAGACGCCGACGACGAGCAGCTCCGGGTCGGAGCCGAGCTCCACACCCTCCGGCAGCGTCACGTCGGCCGCGGTGATCCGGGTGCCGTCCTGAGCGCCCTCGATGTCGACGACGACGTGCTCGGGAATCGCGGTGGCCGAGACCTTCAGGAGCAGGTGCTGCGCGTCGAGCGTCGCGACCGTGCCGGGGAACGACTCGCCGTGCAGGACGACGGGGACCTCGACCTCGACCTTCTCGCCCGCGCGCACGACGAGCAGGTCGATGTGCTCGATGATCTGGCGCACCGGGTCCTTCTGCACGTCCTTGACCAGCGCGAGCTGGCTGCCGCTCGGCAGCGCGAGCTCGAGCACCGCGTTCGCGCGGCGGATGATCAGGGCGGTCTCGTGGCCCGGGAGGGAGATGTGCACGGGGTCCGTGCCGTGCCCGTAGACGACGGCCGGGATCCGGCCCGCGGCGCGCAGCTTGCGGGCCGCGCCCTTCCCGAACGACGTCCGCGCCTCGGCGGCGATCTTGTCAGCCATGCTGGTCCCTCCACACGGGGCCGCAGCGCGACCCGCTCGAATACGGTCGGCGGTGCCGCAGTGGCCCGAAGCCGGGCGCCCTGCGTCGATCACGGCCGTGGCGGACGCCACGACCCTCGCCGAAGTCCAGCCGTCGAGCATAGCGGACCGCGGAGGCCCGGAGTTCCGCCTCCGGGCGTCAGCGGGAGGTGAGGATGTGCGCCAGCACGGTCTCGGTCACGTCGTCGCTCGGGTTCGTGACGTGCACGGTCAGCCCCGGCTCGTCGGGGCCGAGCGGCTCCAGCGTCGCGAGCTGCGAGTTGAGGAGGGAGGCGGGCATGAAGTGCCCCTTCCGCTCGTGCAGGCGCCGCTCGAGCTCGGTGCGCTCCACGTCGAGCAGGACGAAGAGCGCCGCGGGCTCCCCGGCGAGGATCCGCCGCCGGTAGTCGCGCTTCAGCGCGGAGCAGGCCATCACCGGCACCCCTCCGGCCCGCGTGACGTCGCCCATGGCCCGGCCCACGGCGTCGAGCCAGGGCGCCCGGTCGACGTCGGTGAGCGGGACACCGCCGTGCATCTTCGCCCGGTTCGCGGCGGAGTGCAGGTCGTCCGCATCGAGGTACGTGCCGCCGCCGATGCGCGCCGCGAGGGCGGCGGCGACGGTCGACTTCCCGGATGCGGAGACGCCCATGATCACGAGCGGCGGCGTCGACATGCCGCCATCCTCCACGGATCAGGCTGGATCTCCGACCGGCCGCGTCGACGGATCAGTAGAACTCGTGCGTGTTCACGGGGTTGATCAGGGGCTCCCCGTCGAGGTACCGGGTCGCGTTGCGGGCGAACAGGTCGGCGATCAGCTCGTCCTCACGGTCGCTGAGGGCCGCGGTGTGCGGGCTGATGAGCACGTTCGGGAGGTCCCACAGCGGCGAGTCCGCGGGCAGCGGCTCCGGATCGGTGACGTCTAGGCCGGCGAAGCCGATCCGGCCGCGCTGCAGCTCGGCGATCAGCGCCTCCTGGTCGATGACCGTGCCCCGGCCCACGTTCGTCACGACCACGCCGGGCTTGGCGGCGGCGAGCACCTCGGCGCTCACCAGGTGCCGCGTCTCCTCGGTGCCGGGCAGCGTGACGACGATGCCGTCGACGTCGCCGACCGCGGCGGCGAGGTCACGGGGGTCCACGACCTGCTCGACGCCCTCGACGACGACGGGACGCCGGCTCGTGCCGAGCACGTGCACGCCCTGCCGCGCGAGCCGCTCCGCGACGAGCCGCCCGATGGAGCCCAGCCCGACGACGATGACCCTGCTGCCCTCGAGCCGGCGCATCATCCAGCGGGACTCGGCCCACTCGTGCGCGCGCTGCGCCTCCTGCAGCCGCGGCAGCGTCTTGAACCCGGCCAGCAGCGCGAACTCGCACCACTCCGCGAGCGGCACCGCGTGCACGCCGGCGGTCGTGGTGAATCGGACGCGGCCGAGCTCCTCCGCCGTGAGCCCCGCCGCCTTCACCTGCGAACCGCCGCCCGCGGGCATCAGCTGGACCCACTCGATCGCCGGGTTCGCCCTGAGGGCCGCGGCCAGCTGCGCGGGCCGCTCCCCGGGGATCCCGTAGAGCACCTGCGCGGAGGCGATCAGCTCCTGGAACCGCCGCTCGTCCGCCTCCGACCGCACGAAGTCCGGGTCGCCCTGGTGGTCTCCCGGGTGCCGCATCGGCGGCAGGAGGTCCTGCTCGACGATCAGGTCGAGCCGCGGCTCAGCGGCGCGCACACGGTCCGCGAGCGCCTCCGGCAGCGGGGTCACGGCGACGGCACGGAGTCGGCGATCGGTCATGGCTCGAGCCTAGAGAGCGCCTCCCGGTCAGGCTGACGCCGGGCCTCCGGCGATACGCTCCAAGACGGCATCCACGAAGGAGATACACGTGAGCGAGAAGCCGGTCGGCGTCGCCGACATCGGGGTCGTCGGGATGGCGGTCATGGGGTCGAACCTGGCGAGGAACCTCGCCCACCACGGCAACGTGACCGCGATCTACAACCGCACCGCGTCCAAGACCGACGAGGTCATCGCGGAGCACGGCTCGGAGGGCGAGTTCGTCCCCTCCCACGACATCGACGACTTCGTCGCGAGCCTGAAGAAGCCGCGGGTCGCGATCATCATGGTCCAGGCCGGGAAGGGCACGGACGCGGTCATCGACCAGCTCGCCGACCGGTTCGAGCCGGGCGACATCATCGTCGACGGCGGCAACGCGAACTTCCTCGACACTATCCGTCGCGAGCAGGACCTCAGGAAGCGGAACCTCAACTTCGCCGGCACCGGGATCTCCGGCGGCGAGGAGGGCGCGCTGAACGGGCCGTCGATCATGCCCGGCGGCTCCGACGACGCGTGGAAGCGGCTGAAGCCGATCCTCGAGTCGATCGCGGCGGAGGCGGAGGGCGAACCCTGCGTCACGCACATCGGCCACGACGGCGCCGGCCACTTCGTGAAGATGGTCCACAACGGCATCGAGTACGCCGACATGCAGCTGATCGCGGAGGCGTACGACCTCCTCCGTCGGGTCGGCGGTCACGACACGGCCGCGCTCGCCGAGGTGTTCGACGAGTGGAACCAGGGCGACCTGGAGTCCTACCTGATCGAGATCACCGCCGAGGTGCTGCGGCAGCAGGACGCGGAGACCGGCAAGCCGCTCGTCGACGTGATCGTCGACCAGGCGGGCAGCAAGGGCACCGGCGTCTGGACGGTCCAGAACGCGGTCGGGCTCGGCATCCCCGTCTCCGGCATCGGCGAGGCCGTGTTCGCGCGGGCCGTCTCCTCCAAGCCGGACCAGCGCAAGGCGGTGCAGGCGCTCGAGAAGGGCCGTCCCGAGCCGGTCGCGAAGCCGGACGGCTTCGAGGACGACGTGCGCGCCGCGCTCTACGCCTCGAAGGTCGTCGCGTACGCGCAGGGCTTCGACATCATCATCGCCGGCGCCGAGCAGTACGACTGGCAGATCGACAAGGGTGCGGTCGCGAAGATCTGGCGGGCCGGCTGCATCATCCGCGCGAAGTTCCTGAACCGGATCGTGGAGGCGTACGAGCGGAATCCGGAGCTGCCGACGCTGCTCGCCGACGAGTACTTCGCGAAGATCGTCGCCGACGGCGAGGCGGCCTGGCGCCGCGTCGTGTCGACCGCGGCGCTGTCGGGCGTGCCCGCGCCGGGCTTCGCCTCCGCGCTGTCGTACTACGACTCGCTCTCCTCCGACCGCCTCCCGGCGGCGCTGATCCAGGGCCAGCGGGACTTCTTCGGCGCGCACACGTACGGCCGCATCGACAAGCCGGGCGTCTTCCACACCCTCTGGAGCGGCGACCGCAGCGAGATCCAGACGGAGGGCTCCGGCCACTGAACCTTGCTCACGCTTCTGGACGCCGCCGCGGCGATGCGACGTCCAGAAGCGTGAGCAAAGTCACCGGGTGAAGGTGGCGCTCGTCCCGCCCTTCGTGAAGGTGATGCCGCTGCCGGTCGTCGACAGCGTCAGCTCACCGCGGAAGCACGCGGACACCGCCGCATCGTGCGCGCCGGCGACGCCGAAGCAGCCCATCGCCGTGGACGCCCCCGGGATCGCGACGACGAGCCCGGCCGGGCCCGGCTCCGGCTCGACCACGACGCTCATCGTGTTGCACTTCCCGGCCAGCACGGCGGTCAGCTCACCGTTGCTGTGCTCGAACCGCAGCGTGTAGGGGGCCGCGGCGAGGAAGGCGAGCGTGCCGGTCCCCTTCGTCGACCGGGACACGGCGCAGGTGAACGGCTGCACGTGAGCCGGGACGCACGTGCGGTCGGTGCGCGGCAGCTGCGCCTCCCCGATCCCCGCGGCGCCCTCGTACTGGAACGTCACCATCGCGCTCGACGAGTCGAACGCGATGCCGCCGACGCTCGCGTCGACCTCGAGCGGCCCCCGGAGGAACGCGTCCGCCCAGTGCTTCGCGTCGTTCGTCCCCGGCCCGGTGCACCCGGAGGCCTCGCCGACGAGCAGCGTTCCGGTGCGGATCAGCCGCTTCCCGTCGTACCGGACCGGGACGACCGCCGCGAAGCAGCTCGCGCTGCGGACGGTGAGGAGCAGGCCGCCCTGCGCCGTGGTGAAGGACATCGACAGCGGGTCCTTCGCCGGGCCGCCGGTGTCACCGGTGACCGAGGGCGCCCCGTACACCGAGCGGTAGGTGCCGCACTCGAACGGAAGCACCTTCTGGGGCGCGCAGTCCTCGGCGATGTAGGGCGGCTGGATCGACGACGTGTTCGGCGACGCCGGGGTCGTCCCACCGACGTCGGTGCGCGGGTGCACGATCGCCAGCGCCGTCGCGGGGACCGCTATCACCGCAGCGGCGACGACCGCGGTCACGAGGAGGGGGCCGATCGCACGGCGCTCAGGCCGGCGAGCCGGGGCCGAAGCAGGCCGGGCCTCGGCGAGCAGCAGGCGGAGGTCCGCCTCCGCTCGCTCGTCCGGCTGCGCCCCGAGTCCGGCTGCGGGATCGGCCGCGCGCAGCCGGTCGATCGGCGCGCTCATGGCTGCGCCTCCCACGCCGCGGCGAACGCGGCCCGCGCCCGGTGGAGGCGCACCCACACCGCGGCCGCGCTGCAGCCGAGCACTCGGCCCGCCTCTGCGGCGGGCAACCCGTCCCAGTAGGTCAGCATCAGGACCTCCTTCGCCGCCTCGGGCAGCCCGTCGAGCACCTCACCGACCCGCGGGTCCGGGGCTGCACGGTCGCCGATCCGCGCCTCGCCCTCGAGCGCGCGATGCAGCAACCGGTCGCGCTCGCGGCTCCGGTAGGCGTCGCCGATCCGGTTCCGCGCCACCCGGAGCAGCCACGCGCGCGTCGGCGCGGGACCGGCGGGGAACGCCTGCCATGCGACCCGGAAGACGTCGGCCGCGATCTCCCGTGTGGTCTCGGCGTCGTCGATCCGCCGGACGGCGTAGCCGAGCACCGCCCCGTAGTGCTGCCGGTAGAACGCGGTGAACGCGGGCGCGATCGTGGTGTCGCTCACCTCGTCGGTCGGTCCCACACCGTGCATGTTGTCGGGTCGCCCCGGATCCTTACATCCCACTTTGCTCACGCTTCGTGACGCCGCTGCAGCGACGCGGCTTCCAGAAGCGTGAGCAAAGCCCGGTCCGTGGACGGAGAAGCCGCCGTCGACGTGGATCGACTGGCCCGTGACGTAGCCGGAGGCGGGGCTCGTGAGGAAGAGCGCCGCGGTCGCGAAGTCCTCCGGCACCCCGTTCCGGCCCACCATCGTGCGGGCCGCGAGCGCGGCCACCCTGGCCGGGTCCTCCTGCAGCCGCGCGTTGAGCGGGGTGAGCACGAACCCCGGCACGAGCACGTTGCTCGTGACGCCGGAGGCGGACCACGCCTCCGCCTGCGATCGCGCGAGCGCCTCGAGCGCCGCCTTCGAGACGCCGTACGCGCCGCTGTCGACGAACGCGCGATGCGCCTGCTGCGAGCTGATCGCGATGAGCCGACCGTAGCCGCGCGCCGCCATGCCCGGCGCGAAGCGCTGGCCCAGGAGGAACGGGGCGTCGAGGTTCAGCCGCATCGTCGCGTCCCAGACCGGCTCGTCGAGCTCCGTCATCGGGGGCCGCAGGTTCACCCCCGCGGCGGAGACGACGATGTCGGGCTCGCCCACCGCGGCCGTGATGGCCGAGCATGCCGCGCGCACGCCGTCGCGCGAGCCGAGGTCCGCGGGCACGACCGCGACGTCGGCGCCGTCCGCGCGCAGGGCGGCGGCGGTCTCGGCGAGCCGCTCCGGGTCCCTGGCGACCAGTGCGGTGCGCGCACCGGCTCCCGCGATGGCCGCGGCGATCGCGCGCCCGATGCCGGAGCTGCCGCCCGTGACGACGGCCGTGCGTCCGGTCAGTGAGAACAGGGCGGCGAGGCGGTCGTTCGGCTGCACACCCCGAGCATGCCGGGTCGGCGCCGGGCCCGGGGCTCAGCCTCCCAACACCCGCAGCACGATCACGAGCGCCAGCTGCGCCACGGCGAGCGGGAGGAGGACGGCCACGGCCAGCCGGGTGCGGCGCGCGAGGCCGAGCAGCGGCACGCGCCGCTCCAGGACCAGGAGCGCGCAGGCGAGCAGCGCCGCTCCGACGAGCACGGCGGTCCGGCCGCCGCCGAGGAACACGGCGGACGCCGTCGCCGCGCCGGCGACGAGCTGCGCGGCGACGGCGGCGCGGACGAGCAGCAGGGCGATCCCCCCGAGCCGATCGGCGGGGCCCGCGACCGACCAGGGCAGCAGGACGCCCTCGACGACGAGCAGGACCAGGAACGCGACCGGCGCCTCCACGACGAGCGGCAGCGTCGAGCCCGGCAGCGCGAAGACGGTCACGAGCAGCGCCGCGACGACCGGGAGCTCCAGCGCGACCGCACCACGGAGGCGCGCGGCCGGCGGTCGCCGCTCGGTGAGCAGGAGCACGCCCGCCCACCACGCGAGGTCCGCGACGAGGGCCGGCAGGAGGGCATCCGCCAGCGGGCGCCCGTCGAACGGCAGCGCGAGCACCCGCAGGACCGGCGACGCGAGCAGGAGGACGCCCGCCACGACGGTCCGCGCACCGGGACGAGTCCCCCTCGTGCGGACGAGCCGGGCCGCCTCCGCGAGCGGCGCGAGCACCGCGATCGATGCGGGCGTGCCGGTGCGCCTCCCGTCGAGCACGGCCCTGAGCGCCGCGGCGCCGGCGGCGAGCACGAGGAGCGCGAGGAGCGCCCCCGCCTCAGCCACGGACCGGCTCCGTGACGGCGAGCAGCAGCGGCAGCGTCTCCGGCCGGGTGCCGATCAGGGGCCGCGCCTCGGGCGCCGGTGCGGGCTCGCCGCGCAGGGCGGCGTCGAGGAGCGCGAGCACCCGCCCTCGCAGGTCCCCGTCCGGCAGGTCGCGCGCGGCCGCCCAGCGGAACGTCGCCGAGCGCCGCACCTGCGCCGCGGCGCGGCGGACGCGGGGCAGGAGGGTGTCGAACGCGGCCCCGCCGACGGCGAGATCGACGACCCGGTCGAGCCGCGCGGCCGGGACCGCCCAGCCCGCGAGGCGCAGCAGCCGGGCGGCGGCCGCCACCGCGAGCACCGGAGCCGCGATCGGGTCCGGGTCCTCCTCGGCCTCCGCGATCAGCCGCCGGACGCCGACCGCCGCGATCCGGTTGTCCGGCCCGGCGGCCCGGTCGACGACGAGCCCGGGCGGCCAGTCGACGCCGACGGGCCCGAGACGGCCGGGGTCCGGAGGCGTGCGCGGGGCGCCCGGCAGGGCCGACCGCTGCAGCTCGCGATCGGCGAGCACGCGGGCGGCGCTGTCCAGCGCCTCCTGCAGGGCCCCGGCGGACCGGACCGTGCGACGGGCCCGCGGTGCGGGAACCTCGGCCCAGATCGCGTCGACCGCGTCGCGCAGGTCGCCTGCCGCCGCGCCGCAGACGAGGAGCAGATCGGCGTCCGCGGGTCCGCGGGCGAGCGCCCATCCCCTCGCCCGCACGGCGGCCTCCGCGCGGAGGCGCAGCATCGGGCTCCCCGGCAGCTCGAGCACCAGCACGTGGGGCCGGAGGAGCGCGAGGGACGCGATCAGCGCCACGGAGGCGTCACGGGCGGAATCGGGCGAGCCGGAGGCTGTTGCCGACGACCAGTACGGAGGAGGCGGCCATGGCACCTCCGGCGACGATCGGGTTCAGCAGGCCCAGCACCGCGATCGGCAGCGCTGCGGCGTTGTACGCGAACGCCCAGAACAGGTTGCCGCGGATGATCCTGAGCGTCGCCCTGGAGAGGCGCACCGCGGTCGCGATGAGCGCCGGATCGTCGCGGACGAGCACGAGGTCGGCCGCGGCGCCTGCCACGTCCGTGCCGCCGCCCATCGCGATGCCGAGATCCGCCGCGGCGAGCGCGGCCGCGTCGTTCACCCCGTCACCGACCATCGCGACCACGTGCCCGTCCGCCTGCAGCGTCCGGACCCGATCGAGCTTGCCCTGGGGCGTCTCCCCCGCGAACACCGTCCCGATGCCGGTCGCCGCGGCCACCGCACCGGCCGCGCCGGCGTTGTCGCCGGTCGCGAGGATCGGCTCCAGCCCGAGCCGGCGGAGGCGGGCGACGGCGTCCGCGGCGCCGGCGCGGACCGGGTCCGCGACCTCGAGCACGCCGATCGCCGCCTCCTCACGCGCGACGACGACGGCCGTCGCGCCGCGGGACTCGGCCTCGAGCACGCGGGGCAGCGCCGCGGTCACGTCGGTCCCGTCCTCCGCCAGCCATCCGGCGCGGCCGACCCGGATCCGCGCGCCGTCGACCTCGGCGACCACCCCGCCGCCGGCGACGGCCGTGAACGAGGTCGCGGCGGGCGCGCCCGTGCCGGTGAGTGCTCGTGCGACCGGGTGCTCGGAGTGCCGTTCGGCCGCGGCGGCGAGCCGGCGCAGCTCGTCCTCCGGGACGTCCGCGACCGGCACGACGGCCAGGAGGGCCATGTGCCCGGTCGTGAGCGTGCCGGTCTTGTCGAGCACGACGGTGTCGATGCGGCGCGTGCGCTCGAGCACCTCCGGGCCGCGGATGAGCACCCCGAGCTGCGCGCCGCGACCCGTGCCGACCAGCAGCGCCGTCGGGGTCGCGAGGCCGAGGGCGCACGGGCAGGCGATGATGAGCGTCGTCACCGCGGCGGTGACGGCGCGCGCGGGGTCGCCCGCGAGCAGCCAGCCGACGAGCGCGGCGACCGCGAGCACGAGCACGACGGGCACGAACACCGCGGAGATCCGGTCGGCGAGCCGCTGCACGGACGCCTTCCCCTCCTGCGCCCGGGCCACGAGCCGGCCGATGCGCGCGAGCTCGGTGTCCGCGCCGACGCGGGTGAGCTCGATCAGGAGGCGGCCGCCGCCGACCGCGACCGTGCCACCGGTGACGGGGTCGCCGGGTCCCGCCTCGACCGGCACCGACTCGCCGGTGAGCAGGGAGGCGTCCACCGCCGTGCGCCCGTCGAGGACCCGGCCGTCGCTCGGGACCGTGTCGCCCGGCCGCACCACCACGTGGTCGCCGACCGCGAGGGCGCCGACGGGCACCCGGGACTCGACGCCGCCCCGCACCCGCAGCGCGTCCTTCGCGCCGAGGGCGATCAGCGCCCGCAGCGCGGCACCGGCCCGGCGGCGGGCCGCCGCCTCGGCGACCCGACCCGCGAGCACGAACGTCGTCACCACCACCCCGACCTCGAGGTAGGTGTCGCCCGCGCCGCGGATCAGCGCGACCGCCGACCAGGCACTCGCGGCGAGCACGCCGAGGCTGACCAGGGTGTCCATGGTCGTGGACCCGTGGCGCAGCCCGATGGCCGCTGCGCGGTGGAACGGCCACGCGCACCACGTCACGACCGGCAGCGCGAGCACCGCGACGGCCCATGCCGGCGCGTGCAGCGCGGGGACCATCGAGAGCAGCACGACGGGCACGGCGAGCACGACCGCGACGGCGAGGCGGGGTCGCAGCCGGCGGGCGTCGCGCTGCAGTCGCGCCGTGCCGGCGGGCCGCGCACCGTACCCGGCCGCCTCGACGGCCGCCACGAGGTCCGGCAGCGGCACCGCACCGCGCACGGTGGCCACCTCGGTCGCGAAGTTCACCGTCGCGGTCGCGCCCGGCACCCGGTTGAGCTTCCGCTCGACCCGCGTGGCGCACGCCGCGCAGGTCATCCCGGTGATGTCGAGCCGGACCTCGGTGGTCGCGGCCATCAGTGGGCGAGCGTGTAGCCCGCCTCCTCCACCGCGGCGCGCACCTCGTCGCCGTCGAGCGGCCGGGAGGCGGTCACGACCACCGTCGACGCGGCGCCGGGCTTCAGGTCGACCGACACGCCCTCGACCCCGTCGAGCGCGGAGAGCTCCTCGGTCACGCTCGCGACGCAGTGCTCGCAGGTCATGCCGGCGACCGCGAAGGTCTGGCCGCCCTCGGCCGCGTGGCGGGCACCGTGCCCGGCGTGGTGCGCGCCGCCGTGGCCGCCGCACGCCCCGCCGCAACCGCAGCCGCCGCCCGCGTGCACGTCCGTGATACCGAGCTCCTGCATGCTTCCTCCTCGATCGATGGTCATCGCACGAGCCGCGCGATCGCGGCCGACGCCTCGCGCAGCTTCTCCTCCGCGACCGGGCCACCCTCGGCGCTCGCCTCCGCGACGCAGTGGGCGAGGTGGTCGTCGAGCAGCGCCAGCGCGACGGTCTCGAGCGCCTTCGTGGTCGCCGAGACCTGGGTGAGCACGTCGATGCAGTACGTCTCCTCCTCCACCATGCGCTGGAGGCCCCGCACCTGTCCTTCGGCGCGGCGGAGGCGCTTCAACAGGTCGTCCTTGTTCGCGACGTACCCGACGTGCTCCTGCATGCCTCCACAGTACCCCCCTGGGGTACCCGGTTCGGATGAGACGACCACCCGCCGGCGGGACACTCAGCAGTATGCGCACCTCGACGGCGCCCCTGCTGGCCGCGCTCCTGCTCGTCGGCTCGCTGTCGGCCTGCAGCGGCGGTTCGACGACGGCGGACGCCACGGCGGGGTCCCGGACGGCGGTCGCGCCCACGATGCAGACGCCCACGGCGCCCACCGCGCTCGACGGCCGGTGGGTCGTCGACGGCGACGTGCGCGCGACGATCACCTTCCACGACGGGAGGTGGACGGCGACCACCTCCTGCACCTCCGGCGCCCTCGGCGGCGCGGGCCGCTACGAGGTGCTCCCCGGCGGCCGGCTGCACGTGGTGCGGACCATGGCGCCCGTCCGCGGCTGCCCGGTGGTCGACGGGCCGTTGCTCGGGAAGGCGAGTGCGATCACGCAGGTCGAGCGCGCCGCCTCGTTCCGGGTCGAGGGCGGCACGCTGACCCTGTTCGAGACGTCGGGGGCCCCGCTCGGCTCGCTGGTGCGCGGCTGAACGGGGCCCGGCGGCCTCCATCGATCTCGATCACGAAGTCCCACGTGACGAGATCGCTCGCCGATCCGGAGATTTTGCGCGACACGCCGCGTGGGCGACGTGTTCTCCGGCGTGTCGCCCAGGAATTCCGGATCGGCGAGGCTCAGGAGGCGGGGGTGATGCCCGCCTCCCCGACGCCCTGGAAGGACTCGATCGCCTCCTCCAGCACGCCGGCCGCGTCGTCGATGAGCGCGTCGGAGATGACCACCGACGGCAGCAGGCGCAGCACGCTGTCCCAGCTGCCGGCGTCGAGCGGGATGACCCCGTGCTCGGTCGCGTACTTCAGCACGTGCTTGAGCAGCGCCGGGTTCGGCTTGCGGGTGCCGGGCTCGACGAGCTCGACGCCGAACATCGCGCCCTTGCCGCGCACCTCGCCGACGGTGTCGTACTTCGCGGCCCACCCGCCGATCCGGGCGACCAGCGCCCGCTCGACGCGCTGCGCCTCCCCGATCAGGTCCTCGCGCTCGATCAGGTCGAACACCGCGAGCGCCGCCGCGGTGGAGACCGGGTTGCCGCCGAAGGTGCCGCCGATGCCGCCCGGCTGGACGGCGTCCATGATCTCGGCGCGACCCGTGACGGCCGCCAGGGGCATGCCGCCCGCGATGCCCTTGGCGGAGGTGACGAGGTCGGGGACGACGCCGTGGTGCTCGATCGAGTACCACGCGCCCGTGCGCGCGATGCCCGCCTGGATCTCGTCGGCCACGAACACGATGCCGTTGTCGCGGCAGTACTGCGCGATGCGGGCGAAGTACCCGGGCGCCGGGATCACGATGCCGCCGTCGCCCTGGATGGGCTCGGCGAAGAACGCGGCGACCTCGCGGGGCCCGATGTGGGTCTCGATGTAGTCGATCGTGCGCTCCGCCGCCTCCTCGCCGGTGAGGCCGTCCCGGAACGGGTAGCTGATCGGCACGGAGTAGATCTCGCCGGGGAAGGGGCCCATGCCCTCCCGCTCCGGCCACGGCCGGTAGGTCATCGCCATCGTCATGTTCGTGCGGCCGTGGAAGGCGTGGTCGAGCACCACGAGGGCTCGGCGCCCGGTGTAGCGGCGGGCGATCTTCGCGGCGTTCTCGACCGCCTCGGCGCCCGAGTTGACGAGGACCGAGTGCTTCTCGAAGTCGCCGGGGGTGATCTCCGCGAGCTTCTCCGCGACCTTCACGTAGTTCTCGTACGGGGTCACGGTGAAGAGGGTGTGCGTGAGCTTGCCCGCCTGCTCCGCGACCGCCGCCTGCACCGCCGGATGGGCGTGGCCGATCGTGGTGACGCCGATACCGCAGCCGAGGTCGATCAGCTGGTTGCCGTCCACGTCGACGAGGATCGCCCCGGCGCCGTGGTCCATGTAGATGTTCGCGAGCGTGCCCGCGCCCCGGCTGACGGCGGCGACGCGGCGCGCCTGCAGCGCGAGGGAGTTCGGGCCGGGCAGCGCCGTGACGACCTTGCGCTCCTGGGGGACGGCGAACGTGCGTGGCTCTGCGAGCGTCATGCGTCCAACGTAGGCATCGCCGCCGACTGCGAGCCGCGAGAACCGCCGCCGTGCTCACGCTTCTGGACGCCCGAGCGGCGATCCGACGTCCAGAAGCGTGAGCAGAGTGGAGGCAGAGTGGAGGGGTGGACTTCACGACGGCGCTCGACCGGGTGCGCTCGATGCTCGGCGGCGGCGAGCGGGTGCTGCTCGGGATCGCGGGATCGCCCGACGCGGGCAAGACGACCCTCGCGGAGCGCCTGGTCGCCGCGGTCGAGGCGGACGGCCGCTTCCGCGCGGCCCACGTGCCGATGGACGGCTTCCACCTCGCGGACGTCGCGCTCGAGGAGCTGGGTCGGCGCGACCGCAAGGGTGCGATCGACACGTTCGACGGCTGGGGCTACCGGAGCCTGCTGCGGCGCCTCTGCGACCGCGCCGACGAGCCGGTCTACGCCCCCGGGTTCGAACGGGTGCTGGAGCAGCCGATCGCGGCGAGCATCGCGGTGGGCCCGGAGGTGGACCTCGTCGTGTCGGAGGGGAACTACCTCCTCGTCGACGAAGCGCCGTGGCGCGACGCCGCCGACCTGTTCGACGAGGTGTGGTTCGCGGACGCACCCGAGGACCTCCTCCGGTCCCGCCTGATCGCGAGGCACGTCGCGTTCGGCAAGGAACCCGCCGCGGCGGAGGCGTGGGTCGACGCGGTCGACCTCCCGAACGCGGCGCTCATCGCGCCGACGCGCGCGCGAGCGGACGCGGTCGTCGCCACCGGCTGACCCCGGCGGCGGGCCCGGTCAGGGGGCGAGCCGCTGGAACAGGTCGTGGTCCTGCCACTCCCCCGCGATCCGCAGGTAGGCGGGCGCCATCCCGATCCGCTCGAAGCCGTTCTTCTCGAGCACGCGCTGCGACCGCACGTTGTGCCGCAGCGTCTCCGCCTGCACGCGGTGCAGCCGGAGGTCCCGGAACGCGAGGTCGAGCATCGCGGCGACCGCGCGGGAGGCGAGGCCGCGGCCGTTGCGCTCGCGGTCCACCCAGTACCCCATGACGCACGACTCGAACGCGCCGCGGACGACGCCGTTCAGCCGGATCACGCCCGCGAGCCGGCCCTCGTCATCGAGGATCGCCCGGGCCACGGCCGTGCCCGCGACCTCGTGGTCGAGCATCCGCTGCACCTCCACCGCCTGCCCCGGCTCGGTGTAGAACGCGTCGGGCCGCACGGCGTCCCACGGCGCGAGGAACGCGCGGTTCGCGGCCTGCAGCCTGGCGATCTCGGCGGCGTCGCCGGGTACGAGCGGGCGGACGGAGGGTGGCACCGTCCGATCGTGCCATCCACGGCGGGTGCGGCGGCGACGTCAGCCGAGCTCGGACACGACCGGCACGTCCACGCCGAACACGGCAGGACGCCTGGACACGAGCACCGCGTCGCCCCCGACCGACCGCGCGAGCCGGCGCGCGAGCGCCAGCCCGAGCCCCGCGCCCTCGCTCGCCGCGTCCCGCACGCCGGGTTCGAACACGTCGCCCACCTCGTCCGGCACCCCGTCGCCGTCGTCGGTCACCGACACGGTGATCCGCTCGCCGTGCCTCGCTGCGGACAGGTGGACGGCGGTGCGCCCGTAGCGGGCCGCGTTGTCCACGATCGGCGCGAGGGCCCGGCCGAGCACGTCGGCGGGCACGGCGGCCATCAGCCCCTCGGGCACCGGATCGACCTCGACCGGGAGGGGGATGCCGTCGCGCGCCGCCACCGCGGTGAGCACGGCTCCGACGTCCGCCGTCGCGGTGGAGCCGGACCCCCGCGCGGCGTCGAGCAGCGTCGTCATCGCGGAGCCCATGTCGTCGGCGGCCGCCACGATGCGCTCGAAGCGCTCCCGCTCGGTCTTCCGGAGGCGCGGGGTCGCCGCGCCCAGCTCCGCCTCGCCGCGCATCACCGTGAGCGGGGTGCGCAGCTCGTGGGCGACCTCCGCCGTGAGGCGCTGCTCGGCGCGGATCGCCCTGTCGACCCGGTCGAGCAGCCCGTCGAGCACCGCGGCGAGCCCGGTGATCTCGTCGCGCGGCGCCCCGAGCCCGAAGCGGCGGTCGGGGCGCTCGTGGGACCAGGCCAGCGCCGTGGCCGTCATCGTGGCGACCGGCTGGAGCGCGCGCCGCACGATCAGCCCGGCGAGCAGCGTGACGCCGGCCACGACGACCACGCCCGTGACGATCGAGCCCGCGATGAGCCGGCTCAGCCCGGAGCGGTACGGCCCCGTGTCGATCGCCACGATCACGCGCCCCACGTGCTGGTGCGGCCGGAGCGCGGCGCCCTGCAGTCGCCAGGACCCCACCTCCACGACCCCGCTGCCGCCGCCGCCGCGGGCGAGCGCGGCGACCTCCGGCCGCAGCTCGGCGGGCACCGACGGCCCCGCGACGATCCTGCCGGTCGTGTCCGCGATCCAGTTCGAGGTGTCGAAGGTCGGGTCGTCCGCGTCCGGGACGCTGGGCTTGCCGTGGATGACCTCGGCGGAGTCCTGCACCGCGACGACCCGCGCCGCCAGGACCTGATCCATCTCGTGGTCCGTGGTCCGCCACGCGACCCAGAGCACGGCGACGACGAGCACGATCATGCCGATCGAGCTGAGGGCGGCGGTCGTCCCGATCAGCCGGCGACGGATGGAGGCGCTGGAGCGGAGCGACCCGTCGGTCATCCCAGCCGGAACCCGACGCCGCGCGCCGTGTGCAGCTGGTCGTCGGAACCGACCTGCTCCAGCAGCCGGCGGATCCGTCGCATGTAGGAGTCGAGGGTGTTGGCCTGCACGACGGCGCCGACGGGCCAGGCCGCCGCGACGAGCTCGCGCCGGCGCACCACCTCGCCGGGTCGCGCGAGCAGCGTCGCGAGCAGCCGGAACTCGGTGGGCGTCAGGCGCTCCTCCGCGTCCCCGCGCCGCACCGAGTAGCGCTCGGGGTCGAGGTGCAGGGCCCGCGGCGAGGCCGCGACGGTCGGCGCACGGCGCACGAGGGCCGTGACCCGCGCCTGCAGCTCCGCGACGGCGAACGGCTTGACGAGGTAGTCGTCGCCGCCGGCTCCGAAGCCCGCGACGACCTCGTGCGTGCCGCCACGAGCGGTGAGGAACAGGACGGGCGCGGAGACGCCGCTCGCCCGCAGCGCCTGGCACAGGTCGCGCCCGTCGCCGTCCGGCAGCCCGATGTCGAGCACGATCGCGCGGAGGCCCGCGTCGGGCGTGAACTCCTTGATCGCCTCCGCTGCCCGGTGGGCGACGACGACGTCGAGATCCACCGCACCGAGCGCCTCGACGACGACGCGGCGCACCTGCGGATCGTCCTCGCACAGGCCGACCGAGACCATTGGATCCTCCTTGTGCGCAGTCGCCAGCGGGGCAGAGGCTACCGCTGGCGCGCGCAGCCGCCTGCGCAGGCGAGCGACTCCGTTGCGATGCCGTCCAGGTCGATGGTCCGCGGTGCGGTCGGCACTGGACACCGGAATCAGGACGGCGTTCACTGCGTTGCACCGGTGATCAGGAGGCAGGCACCATGCGCAGGAAGCACCACGACCCATCGCCCGCGGCGAAGCCGTGGGTGCACCTCGTCGACGACGACGAGAAGCCGTTCGATCAGACGAACGGCATGGTCGACTTCGACACGGAAGCGAAGCCGGACGCCTCGGACACCGACCTGATCGGCAAGGCGGTCGCCTCGAACACGGTGAACGTCGGGTTCTTCGGCGGCGGAGGGTTCTGACCCGCCCAGGACGAGGTCACGCCGCGCGGCGGCGGGCGAGGTTCCCGGCGCGGATCGGCCGACAGGCCGGGTCGAGGAGCGCGGGCGGAATGAACCACGGAATGCGGTCGTCATCGAATTCGATGGCCCAGCCGTCCTCCATGAGCCGGTTATGGAATCCGCAGAGCGGGATCCCGTTGTCGAGATCCGTACCGCGTCCGTGATCGTGTCGTCTCCGCCATTGCCCGACGTGATGGAATTCGAGCATGGAAGACGGGATGTCGCAGTTCGGGAACGCGCAGCCGGTGAATGCGGCCAATATCGCGTAGCGCTGCGCCTTCGTGAACCGCCGTTTCGACTCGCCCTGATCGAGGAGCTGGGATCTGCCGTTCAGCACCTGCGGGATGAGATCCGCTTCGGCCGCCAATCGCCGAGCCGCCGATGCGGAGATGGGCTTCGCGACCCCGTCGATCTTCGCCTGGCCGATCCCGGAGAGCAGCGCCTCGAGGTCGATCCGCACGAGGATCGTCGTGTCCACCCCGGCCTGCTTGCCGTTCGTCGCCTTGACCGCGTCGCGCATGATGCCGATGAAGGCCGCGACCCGCGCCTCCATCGCGGTGGGCTGCCGCATCGCGCGCCGGGCACCGAGATCGGCCACACCGTCGCCCTTCGCTCCGCCCTTCCGCTTCGGGTTCGTCCTCGCCCGCACGGCGGCGCGGTAGAAGGCCGCCGCCTCGGGGTCCAGCTCCGCGACGATCCGGAGCATCCCGTTCGGTAGCCACGTCTCGGTGATCGACGCCTTCCTGCGGAGTGCGTCGTCGCGCCCCTTCGCACCGGCGGCGTCGAACAGCTCGACGATCTCGTGGCAGTGCGCCGTGAAGTCGGCGACCGAGTACCGACCGGAGAGGAACTCCGTGACGAGGTCCTGCTCCAGCCGCGCGAGCAGGTCGCGTTCCACGCGCGCGCCCAGCTGCTCCAGGGTCCGGTCGACCAGCCGGGCGACCGGCAGGATCAGGTCGCCCGCGAGCACCGCTGCCGCGATGTGGGGGCGGTCCGGGGGCAGGTCCTCGCCCGAGGATGCGACGTTCGGCCGGATCGCCTCCCCCACCGCCACCGCACGGGCGGCCGCCCCCAGCGGGATCCCGGCCTTCGCCGCGATGACGCCGCGGGCCGTCTTCCACCCGAGCCGGTGCGCGAGCGACTGCTGTCCCGATCCGCTCGAACGACGGTCGAGCTCGCCCGCGCCTGCCGCCAGGATGCCCTCGGCGGACTGCAGCACGAGCTGCGCGGATTCGATGAGTTCGACCACATCACGGTCCGTCGCGGCGGTCATTCCGGAGATGCCGCCGGGAATGCGCGCAGCGATCTCCAGCAACGCGGAGACGCGTTCCTGAAGAATTCCGCCCGGGTCGGCCATGCCGATACATTCGCATCCCCCTCCGACATCGAATGCCCGATTCAGCCCTTTCGAGGACGCCGAATTCCGGCCACCGGAAGCATCCGGAAGCTGATTTCAGAAAGGGCCCGAGCAGCGGTCCGCATTCGGGATGCGGCCGGCTCAGCGCACCGCACAAGCGGGTCAGGGCTCGAGCAGCTCCAGATCCTCGAGGAGGCTCGGGTGCGTCGGGGTCCAGCCGAGCACCGCGCGCGTCCGTGCGGAGGAGGCCGGCTGGTCCGCGGCGAAGATCGGTCCGACCGGGCCGTAGGTCTCCGCGGGCACCTGCTGCACCGGCAGAGCGAGCCGCCGCCCGATGACCTCCGCGATCGAGCGCACGGTGTCGCCCTCGTCCGCGACCGCGTGCCATGCCGTGCCGGGCTCCGCGCCCTCGAGCACCAGCCGGAACAGCACCGCCGCGTCGAGCGCGTGCACGGCCGGCCACCGCTGCTCGCCGGTGCCCGGGTACCCGGAGACGCCGGTCCGGCGCGCCACCTGCGTCAGCAGACCCGCGAAGCCGCCGTTCCCGTCCCGGTGCACCGTGCGCGGGAGGCGGACGGAGGCGGTGCGGATCCCGCGCGACGCGGCGGCGAGCGTGCGCTCCACGGTGATCCCGCGGCCGCCGACCGGGCCGCCCGTGGGCAGCGGGTCCGTCTCCACGGATGGCCGTCCCTCCGCGCTCGGCGTGCCCGAGACCACCACGAAGGGGCGATCGGTGCCGGCGAGCACGTCGACGATCGTGTCGATCGCGGCCGTCTCCTCCGCGATGTTCGCGGCGAGGGCCTCCGGGCTCGAGAAGTCGTTGCCGAACGCGAGGTGGATCACCCCGTCGGCCGCGCCCGCCGCCTCCCGGACGACGTCGAGGTCGGCGAGACCGCCACGGACGATCGCGGCGCCGGCTCGCTCGGCGGCCTCGGCGGAGGCGTCGGAGCGGGCGAGCGCGGTGACCCCGTGCCCGTTCGCGAGCAGCTCGGCGACGACGGCCGAGCCGATGAGCCCGGTGCCGCCGGTGATGAAGACCTGCATGGGTTCCTCCCGAAGAGTGATGGGACGGTTGTCCCATGACCGTAGCACCTCGACGGGACAAGCGTCCCATCACTACGATGGGCGCATGGGTCGCTGGGAACCGGGCGCACGGGAGCGCCTCGTCATGGCCGCGGTCGACCTCTTCCACGAGCAGGGCTACGACGAGACGACGGTGACGCAGATCGCCGAGCGGGCCGGCGTCACGAAGAGCACGTTCTTCCGCCACTTCCCCGACAAGCGGGAGCTGCTCGTCGCAGGGCAGGCGGCGATGAGCGCGCTGCTCGCGGAGGGCATCCGGGATGCGCCGGAGGGCGCGGGCCCGCTCGACGCGGTCGCGCTCGGGCTGCGCCGCGCGGCCACCGCGTACGGGCCCATGAGTCGCGAGATCGCACCCCGGATGGCGGCGGTCGTGGCCGCCAGCGAGGAGCTCCGGCAGCGGAGCGCCCAGAAGTCCGTCGGCCTCGCGGCGGCGATGGAGGAGGCCCTCATGGCGCGGGGCGTGCCGGAGGTCGTCGCCCGCCTCGCGGCCGAGCTCGGCGTGCTCGCGCACCATCGCGCCTTCACCCGGTGGGCGGCCGAGCCCGACGCGACGACGGAGGCGATGGCCGACTACTCGGTCGAGGCGCTGCAGGACCTCCGCGCCGCGGCCGCCGCGCTCGCCTGAAGCGCGACCGTCACTGGTAGGTGATCAGGTCCGGCGTCGGGTGGACCTGCTGGACGGTCTGCGCCGGCGTGAGCACGGGGTGGTCCTTCTTCAGGAAGTTCTTCCATCCCCACCCGACGGCCGGCGCGCCGGCCCGGACCGCACGCCAGGTGGCCTGCTTCGCGGGCTGCGATCCCTGCCCGTCGACGTGGATGAGGGTGTCGAGCTCCGGGCGGTCGACGACGATGTCCTGCCGCTGCTGCAGCATCGTGAGGCGGAACTCGTGCAGCACGAAGGGCTTGGGCGGCAGCCCGTGCTGCTGCACCAGCTGCGCGAGCCACGCCGAGGTGGCGTTGACCTCCGCCGCCGACACCCGGCCGATCTGCTTCAGCGGCTTCTGCTTCGGCCCGAGCCGCCACTCCGGATCGAGGGCGAGCCCCACGCCGGGCTTCTCGAGCAGCGAGGCGTACTCCTTCGCCTGCGTCAGGAACGTGCTGCGACCCGGTTGCAGATCGAGGATCACCGGGATCCCGGCCGCGAGCGCCCGGTCGACGTACGGTTCGAGGGACGAGGGCGGGATCTCGCTCGAGTAGTCGCCGTTGCCGGTCGGGCCCCCTGCCGCCACGGTCGCGATGACCTCCAGCATCGGCGAGACACGGCGGTCCGTGAGCCGCGCGTACTGCGACACGAGGGACCGGACGCGGTCGATGGTCGCGGGCTCCGCCTGCTGCCCGAGCACGCCGAGCCGGCCGTCGCTCGGGGTCCCGTAGAGGGCGACGTGGAGGCTCCTCCCGTCCCAGGCGCGCTGGGTGCCGCCCGCGTAGGTCCATCCGGAGCGCGCAGCGGTGACCGACCAGGCGAGGTCGGCACGCGCGGCGAACGCGCGGCCGACGAGCACGGCACGGGCGTGCTGCGCCTTGGCGAGCGCAGCGATCACCGCGGGCTGGCCGTTCAGGTCCGGCCCGCTCGCCTCGACGACCGACGCCCCCGCCGCGCGGGCGCTCGCGACGGCAGCCGCGTCGCCCGCGGGATCGGTCGCGACGAGGACGGCGCAGGGCTGCTGGGCGGGCTGCGGCTGCACCGCGTCCGCGGACCGCGAGCGCAGGCCCGGGATCGTGGCGCCCCCGTAGCCGACGCTCCAGCCCGCTCCGAGGCGCGCCGCCTCCGCCGCGACCCCGTCGGGGGCGGCCGGAGGCGGCGTCGACGTCACCGAGGCGGACGCGGACGGGACCGGATCGGTCAGCAGCATCGGCACGTGGAGGCGGGCCGCCTCGGTCGCCGCCGAGCGCTCCGCCGCGGTGTCCCCCTCCGGCGCCAGCACGATCCCGGGGGCCGCGGCGAAGAGCGCCCGGCTCGTCTCCACCGCGCGCCCGGCGGCCGTGGTCCCCGCCGCCACCGCGGTCGACGTGGAGCCGGCCAGCCGGACGACCGTGGTCGTCGTCGGCGTCGGCGAGGCGGAGGTGTCGGGCGACGGGTCCGGTGCGGCGGTGCAGCCGGCGAGCAGCAGCGCGGAGGCGGCCGTCAGGGCGAGGAGCAGTCGGCGCACCTGCTCCATCCTGCGCCTCCGGCGCTCGCGGCGGCGCCGCCACGCGCCGGGTGGCCACCTGGGTTGCAGCGTCCGCACCCAGCCGACGCGCGGTCCGCGGCCGGTCCACGCCCAGGATCGCGGGTCGCCCGCTGGTTACGGTGTGCCCCGTCCCACCAGGAAAGGTCCTCGATGCCCCGCTCCCTCCCCTACCCGCTCGGCGTGACCCTGGTGGAGGGCGGCGCGAACGTCGCCGTCTACTCGGAGACCGCCTCCGAGGTCCTCTTCTGCGCCTTCGACGGCGACGAGGAGCAGCGCACCCCGCTCCGCCATCGCACCGGATACGTGTGGCACGGGTTCGTGCCGGACGTCGCGGTGGGCACCCGGTACGGGCTGCGCGTCGACGGCCCGTGGGATCCGGAGCAGGGCCTCCGGCACAACGTGCACAAGCTGCTGCTCGACCCGCATGCGCTCGCGATCTCGGGCGGGTACACGTTCGACCAGCGCCTGTTCGGGCACGACATGAACGCGCCGACGGAGCGCGACGACTCCGACTCGGCGGCCGCGATGCCCCGTTGCGTCGTGGTCGACCGTGACTTCGACTGGGGTGACGACCGCGCGCCGCGCACCCCGCTCGAGGAGACGATCGTCTACGAGACGCACGTGAAGGGCTTCACCAAGCGCCTCCCGGGCATCCCCGAGCACCTGCAGGGCACCTACGCGGGCCTCGCGCGGCCGGAGGCGATCCAGCACCTCGTCGACCTCGGCGTCACCGCGGTCGAGCTCCTGCCGGTGCACCAGTTCGTGCAGGACTCGACCCTCGCGGACAAGGGGCTGTCGAACTACTGGGGCTACAACACCATCGGCTTCCTCGCCCCGAACGGCGCGTACAGCTCGGCCGGGGACACCGGCGAGCAGGTCGCCGAATTCAAGTCCCTGGTCAAGGCGCTGCACGCCGCGGGCCTCGAGGTCATCCTCGACGTGGTCTACAACCACACCGCCGAAGGCAACCACATGGGCCCGACGCTGTCGTTCAAGGGCATCGACAACGGCGCCTACTACCGGCTGGTCGACGACCAGAAGGACGCCTACTACGACACCACGGGCACGGGCAACAGCCTCAACACCCTCCACCCGGCGGCGCTCGGGCTGATCATGGACTCGCTGCGCTACTGGGTGCAGGAGATGCACGTCGACGGCTTCCGCTTCGACCTCGCCACGACGCTCACCCGGCAGGGGGCGGAGGTGGGGCTGCGCAGCGCGTTCCTCGACCTCACGCTGCAGGATCCGGTGCTCGCCCCGGTGAAGCTGATCGCCGAGCCGTGGGACACCGCCGGCTACCAGGTGGGCGAGTTCCCGGCGGAGTGGTCGGAGTGGAACGGCAAGTTCCGCGACGACGTCCGCGCCTTCTGGGCAGGCGGCGACAGCCTGCTCGGCACGACGAGTCAGCGCGTCCTCGGCAGCCCGGACGTCTACCAGGTGTCCCGTCGCTCCCCCCTCTGCAGCGTCAACTTCGTCACAGCCCACGACGGCTTCACCCTCGCCGACCTCACCGCCTACGCCGAGAAGCACAACGAGGCGAACGGGGAGGACAACAAGGACGGGGAGAGCAACAACACGTCCTTCAACTGCGGGGTCGAGGGGCCGACCGACGACCAGGAGGTGAACGCGCTCCGCCTCCGGCAGCGCAAGAACCTGCTCGCGACCCTCCTGCTGTCCACCGGCGTGCCGATGCTGCTCGGGGGCGACGAGCTCGGACGCACCCAGGGCGGCAACAACAACGCCTACTGCCAGGACAACGAGATCTCCTGGTACGACTGGTCCGCCGTCGACACCGACCTGCTCGAGTTCACGCGTCGGCTGACCGCCCTGCGCCGGGCGCAGCCGGCCCTCCGGCCGCCGTGGTACCGGTACGGCCCGGAGGAGCACGCCGAGGACACGGTCGTGATCAAGCGCTCCGACGACCAGGAGTTCACCGACGCGGACTGGGACGACCCGGAGGCCAGGACGATCACGTTCGTCCTCGAGCACGAGGGGGCGGACGCGTTCGCGCTGCTGCTGAACTCCGCCGAGAACGGGGTGGAGTTCCAGGTGCCCGCGGCGCCGAACCGCGAATGGGAGCTGGAGGTCTCGAGCGACCCGGAGCAGCGGGTCGAGGGCGAGGTGACGACGCTCATCGTGCGCGACGCGTCGTTCACCCTCCTCCGGTCCAGGGCCTGAAGCGTGGCGTCAGCGGCGGCGGCGGCGCCCGCCGTTCGCGACGCCGGTGATGAGCGCCGCGACGAGCACGTTCACCGCGCCGATGAGCAGCACCGCGGCGATCACGAGCGCCGCGACGGCGGGCGTGGGCGGCGCGGTGAGCACCGGGAGGGCGGACGCCGCCGCGATCACCCCGAGCGGACCGAGCGGCACGCCGGCGAGGGCGACGGCGGCCGGGTCCGCGAGCCCCGAAGCGGCCAGCGCGAGCAGGAGGACGGCGAAGCCGGCGACGGCGGCCACGTAGATCGCACCCGGCGTCGGCCGCCGTGTCGACCGGACGAGCAACCCTGCTGTCATGGCGGCGATCCTGCTGGTCACGCCGCGATTCGGCCAGCCCGTCTCCGGGTGCCCCGCGTTCGCGGCGCAGCGCCGTCCATCACGCGGGCCAGCACGGTGGGGCGCTGCCGAGCGGCGCGGGGCCCGCGTCGAAGCGCGCCGTGACCCCCGCCACGTCGATCGGGAACGGCAGCACGTCGGCGCTCCCCCACGGGGTGCCGATGCGGGTGCTGCCGCTCGCCTCGGCGCTCGCGCCGGTCCCGCCGGCCGGCTCGGTCGGCACCAGCTCGGCCGCCGTGCGGGCGAGGGAGAGGAACGCGTGCGATCCGCTCCCTCCGAGCAGACGGTCGCGCAGCCCGGCGACCGCGGCGGCGGCCATGAGCCACCCCGTCGCATGGTCGAGCGCCTGGACCGGGAGGGGGACGGGCCGGTCGGCACCCGTGAGCCGCGTCCCCCGCTCCGCGATCCCGGAGGACATCTGCACGAGCGAGTCGAAGCCCCGCCGACCGGTCCACGGGCCGCTCCAGCCGTAGGCGGTGAGCGCGACCTCGACGAGTCCGGGCCGGATGTCCTGCCGGTCGGCGTCCCCGAGCCCGATCGTCTCGAGCGCGCCGCGCCGGTAGCCGTGCACGAGCACGTCCGCGCCGGCCAGTAGGTCACCGAGGCGCTCCCGCCCCTCCGGCGTCCGCGCATCGATGCGGGCCGGCAGCTTGCCGAGCGTCATGTCCGGGACGACCGCGGGCTCGTCCCAGTCGGGCGGATCGACGCGGAGCACGGTCGCGCCGAGCGCCGCGAGGGCGCGGGTCGCGACCGGGCCGGCGAGCACGCGCGTGAGGTCGAGCACCCTGATGGCGGCGAGCGGCCGAGCCGGGTCCGGCTGCCACCGGGTCGACGCCGGCACCGTGTGGAGACGGTCGACGAGGGGCTCCCGGCGGCTCGCGACACCCTGCGGGTGCCGCAGCCACGCCTCCTGGCTCCGCATCGTCGCGGCGGCGCCGCCCGCCTCGACGACCCTCGTCTCGAGCTCGTCCGCGCGCCAGGCTGCGACCCGGGCCGAGACCGCGGCGCGATCCGCGGGCGCGCCGAGCACGCCGAGCGCCGCCTCGCGATGCCGCGGCGCGTTGGTGTGCAGGCGGATCCAGCCGTCCGCGGTCCGGTAGTCGCCTGCGACGGCGTCCCAGGGCGAGGGCAGGTCCCAGCCGACGGGCCGGAGGGCCTGCCGGAACCAGGCGCCGACGAGCGGGCCGCTGCTCGACGCGGTCGTCCGGGTCCCGGCGGCGGCCAGCAGGGCGACGACCGCGTCCGAGAAGGCCGCGACGGCGCCGGTCGCGAGCGCGTCGACGTCCCACGCCGCGGCGAGCCCGGTCGAGCCGCGGACCGCGGTCACCGGCTCCGTGTCGAGGAGCCGGGCCGACTCGAGCTGCACCGGTGAGGTCATCCTCGAAAGTGTCGACAGCGTCCCCGCGAGAACCCGGGGAGGCCCCTCAGGCGGCGCCGTTGAACATGCTCGTGACGGAGCCGTCCTCGAAGACCTCGTGGATCGCCTGCGCGATGAGCGGCGCCATCGAGAGCACCTCGAGCTTGTCGAGGCGCTTCTCCGGCGGGATCGGCAGCGTGTCCGTGACGATGAGCCGGTCGATCGCGGGCGACGCGAGCCGCTCCACGGCGGGGTCGGAGAAGATCGCGTGCGTCGCGGCGACGATCACGCCGGTCGCGCCGTTCGCCTTCAGCGCCTCCGCGCCCTTCACGATCGTGCCGCCGGTGTCGATCATGTCGTCGACGAGCAGGCACATCTTGCCCGCGACGTCGCCGACGATCTCGTGCACCGTGACCTGGTTCGGCACGGCGGGATCCCGGCGCTTGTGGATGATCGCGAGCGGCACGTCGAGGGTGTCGCTCCAGATGTCCGCGACGCGAACGCGGCCCATGTCCGGCGAGACGACGATCAGGTTCGACGGATCGACCGTGTTCCTGATGTGCTCGACGAGCACCGGCATCGCGAACAGCTGGTCGAGCGGCCCGTCGAAGAACCCCTGGATCTGCGCGGCGTGCAGGTCGACGGAGATGATCCGGTCGGCCCCTGCCGTCTTGAACAGGTCGGCCACGAGGCGCGCCGAGATCGGGTCGCGCCCGCGGCTCTTCTTGTCCTGGCGGGAGTACGGGTAGTACGGCACGACCGCGGTGATGCGCTTCGCGGAGGCGCGCTTGAGGGTGTCGATCATGATGAGCTGCTCGATGAGCCACTCGTTGACCGGGCCGGAGTACGACTGGATGACGAACGCGTCGCAGCCGCGGACGCTCTCCTCCATGCGCGTGTAGATCTCACCGGAGGCGAAGGTGCGCGCTTCGACGGGCAGGAGGCTCGTCTCCAGCTCCTCCGCGACCTTCTGCGCGAGCTCGGGGTGGGATCGGCCGCTGATCACCACGAGGCGCTTCTCGCCCTGGGACTTGATGCCGGTCACTTCGCTGGGTCCTCCTCGGGCACGCCCTGGGATCGGGCGGCGGTCTCGGCCGCGTCGGTGCCCGGTCGATGCGCCTCGACCCAGCCCTCGATGTTGCGCTGCGGCGCCACGTTCACGGCCAGCGCACCGGCGGGCACGTCCTTGCGGACGACCGTGCCGGCACCCGTGTAGACGCCGTCCCCGATCGTAACGGGGGCGACGAACACGTTGTGCGATCCGGTGCGGACCGCGGAGCCGACCGTGGTGCGGTGCTTGTGCACGCCGTCGTAGTTCGCGGTGATGGTGTTCGCCCCGATGTTCGAGCGCTCCCCCACCTCCGTGTCGCCGATGTAGGAGAGGTGCGGCACCTTCGAGCCCGCACCGATCACCGCGTTCTTCGTCTCGACGAATGTGCCGATCTTGCCCTCCGGGCCGAGCCGGGTGCCGGGCCGGAGGTAGGCCCACGGCCCGACGTCCGCACCCGCGCCGATCACCGCGAGGGTCGCGTCGGTGCGGTTCACGCGGGCGCCCTCCCCGACCTCGGTGTCGACGAGCGTCGTGTCCGGGCCGACGATCGCGCCGCGCTCGATCGCGGTCGCGCGCTGCAGCTGGGTGTTCGGGCGGATCTCCGCGTCCTCCCCGATCGTCACCGTGGCGTCGATCCAGGTCGTCAGCGGGTCGAGGATCGTGACCCCGGCGAGCTGGTGGCGGCGGACGATCGCGTCGTTCATCCGCCTCGCGGCCGCCGCGAGCTGCGCGCGGTCGTTGACCCCGGCAACGACGTCGAGATCCGGAGCCGTGAGCGCGCCGACGCGCTCCCCCGCCGCCCGCGCCGCGGCGACGACGTCCGTGAGGTACCGCTCGCCCTGGGCGTTCGAGGACCCGAGCGCCGCGAGGCGCGACGCGAGGCCAGTGCTCGAGAAGACGTAGAGCCCGGCGTTGATCTCCGCGACCGCGCGCTCCTCGTCGGTCGCGTCCTTGTGCTCGACGATCCGCTCGACGTCGCCGCCGTCGCCGCGGATCACCCGGCCGTACCCCGTGGGGTCCGCGACGACCGCGGTCACCATGGTGGTGGTGACCCCGCCGGCGCGGTGCGCGTCGAGCAGCGGCCCGAGCACGCGGTCGTCGACGAGCGGCACGTCCCCGGAGAGCACGAGCACGTCGCCCGCGAAGCCGTCGAGCGCCGCGACCGCGACCTCGAGCGCGCGCCCGGTGCCCGGGACCTCGTCCTGGTCGACGACGAGCGCCTCCGGGGCGTGCTCGAGCACCGCCGCCGCGACGGCGTCCCGCTCGTGGCGGACGACGACCGCGAGCCGCGCGGGCTGGAGGGCGCGGGCGGCGACGAGCACGTGCGCGAGCATCGGCAGCCCGGCGATCTCGTGCAGCACCTTCGGACGGCTCGACCGCATCCGGGTGCCCTGACCCGCTGCGAGGACGACCACCGCGAGCGGACGATCTGGGCTGGGGGTCACACGGCTCCTTCGCGTCGCACGGAACGGTGCTCCGCCTCCAGGATTCGAACCTAGTCCTCACAGCTCCAAAGGCTGTCGTGCTGCCGTTACACCAAGGCGGATCGTGCGGCCCAAGTCTGCCCCACGGTGTCCGTCGATCCGGGGATCCGGCCCGGTCCCCGGATCGAGGAACACCTTCAGGGGGTCTCGAGGCGCTCGGCGGCCTCCAGCCACTCGAGCTCGAGGGCTTCGCGCTCGTGGTCGCGGTCCCGGATCCGGCCCGCGATCGTCTCGAGGCCGACGTAGTCGCTCTGGTCGTGCGTCGCGAGCGCGTCGTGGTCCGCCCTGGTCTCCGCCGCGAGCCGCTGCATGCGGCGGTCGAGGGACGCGAGCTGCTTCTCCAGGTCGCGGCGCTCGGCCCCGGAGAGCCCGGGCCGCACCTCCTCAGCGGCCGCGGGCACGACGACGTCCGACGCGTCCCGCAGGGCGAGGTACTCGTCGACGCCGCCGGGCAGGTGCCGGAGGCGCCCGCCGACGACGGCGTACTGCTGGTCGGTGACGCGCTCGATGAGGTAGCGGTCGTGGCTGACCACGAGCAGCGTGCCCGGCCAGGTGTCGAGCACGTCCTCCATCGCGGTGAGCATGTCCGTGTCGAGGTCGTTCGTCGGCTCGTCGAGGATCAGCACGTTCGGCCCGTCGAGCAGCACGAGGAGCAGCTGCAGGCGGCGCTTCCAGCCGCCGGACAGCTCGCCGACCCTGGTCGAGAGCTGGGCGGAGGGGAAGCCGAGGCGCTCGAGCAGCTGCCCCGGCGCCAGCTCCGTGTCCCCGACCCGGTAGTTCGTGCGCAGCCGCCCGATCACGTCGAGCACGCGCTCGCCCGCCACGTCGGCGAGCTCGTCGAGCTGCTGGGTCAGCCGCCGCACCCGCACCGTCTTGCCGTGCTTCACCCGCCCCGCGGACGGGGCGAGCGTGCCGTCGACGAGCGCGAGCAGCGTCGACTTCCCCGCGCCGTTGCGGCCGAGGATTCCGGTCCGCTCGCCGGGCGCGATCCGCCATTCGACGTGCTCGAGCACCGGGTGGCCGCCGTAGCCGGCGGCGACGTCGATCAGGTCGACGACGTCCTTGCCGAGCCGGGCCGTCGCGAGGGCGGAGAGCTCGACGCCGTTCCTCGGCGGCGGCACGTCGGCGATCAGCTCGTTCGCGGCCTCGATGCGGAACTTCGGCTTCGCCGTGCGGGCTGGCGCACCGCGGCGCAGCCACGCGAGCTCCTTGCGCAGGAGGTTCTGCCGCCGCTCCTCCGTCGTGCGGGCCTGCCGGTCGCGCTCCACGCGCTGCAGCACGTAGGCGGCGTACCCGCCGTCGAAGGCGTCGACGGTCGCGTCGTGCACCTCCCACATCCGCGTGCAGACGGCGTCGAGGAACCAGCGGTCGTGGCTCACGGTGACGAGCGCGCCCTGGCCGGCGGCCCACCGCGCGTTGAGGTGCGCCGCGAGCCAGCGCACGCCCTCGATGTCGAGGTGGTTCGTGGGCTCGTCGAGCAGCAGCACGTCCGTGTCGGTCGTGAGCAGCGCCGCGAGCGCGACGCGGCGCCGCTGGCCGCCGGAGAGCCCGGCGAGGTCCGCGTCCGGGTCGACCCCGTGCAGGAGGCCGGAGAGCACCTCCCGCACCCGGCGGTCGCCCGCCCACTCGTGCTCGGCGCGACCGCCGACGACGGCGTCGAGGACGGTGCCCGAGCCGAGCCGGTCCTCCTGGTCGAGCACCCCGATCCGGACCCCGCCGCGCCGCGTGACGCGACCCTCGTCGGGCTCGCGGGTGCCGGCGAGCACCCCGAGCAGGGTCGACTTGCCCTCGCCGTTGCGGCCGACGACCCCGATGCGGTCGCCGGTCTCGAGCCCCAGGGACAGCTCGTCCAGGATCACGCGGGTCGGGGTCTCGAGTCGGATCCGTTCCGCGCCGACCAGGTGAGCCATGACGTTCAAGCCTACGGAGGCACCGGGCGCCCCCGTGCGCGAGCGGCCTCGTGCGGGGGAATCGCATCGGGCGGCTGCGAGGATCCCCCCGTGGGCGTCCTCCTGGTCACCGGCGGCGCCGGGTTCATCGGCGGTGCGGTCGTGCGCGGTGCGCTCGCCCTGGGCACCGAGGTCCGTGTGCTCGACTCCTTCCGCGCGGACGTGCACGCCGGCGTCACGAGCCCGCCGGAGGGCGTGGAGCTGCGCACCGGTGACGTGACCGACCCGGAGGCGGTCGCGGCCGCGCTCGCCGGGGTCGACGCCGTCTGCCACCAGGCCGCGAAGGTCGGCCTCGGGGTGGACTTCGCGGATGCGCCCGACTACGTCCGCACGAACGACCTCGGCACCGCGGTGCTGCTCGCCGGGATGGCGGCCGCGGGGATCGACCGGCTCGTCCTCGCGTCCTCGATGGTGGTCTACGGCGAGGGCGCGTACGCCTCCTCCCGCGGGCCGGTCGCCGTGCCGCCGCGCCGGATCGAGGACCTCGAGGCGGGTCGGTTCGAGCCGATCGACCCGGTGACCGGCGAGGCGCTCGAGCCGCGTCTCGTCACCGAGGACGCTCCGCTCGATCCGCGCAACGTGTACGCCGCGACGAAGGCGCAGCAGGAGGCGCTCGCCGCCGTCTGGGCGCGCGAGACCGGTGGCCGCGTCGCCGCCCTCCGCTACCACAACGTCTACGGGCCCGGCATGCCGAGGGACACCCCGTACGCGGGCGTCGCCGCGCTGTTCCGCTCGCAGCTCGAGCGCGGCGAGGCCCCCACCGTGCTCGAGGACGGCCGGCAGCGGCGCGACTTCGTGCACGTCGACGACGTCGCGGCCGCGAACCTCGCCGCGCTGGACTGGACCCGCGCGCAGCAGCCGGGTGCCGTCCGCGCGTTCAACGTCGGCAGCGGGACGGTGCACACGATCGGCGACCTCGCCACCGCCCTCGCCGCCGCCAGCGGCGGCCCGGCACCCGTCGTCACCGGCGGCTACCGGCTCGGCGACGTGCGGCACATCACCGCCTCCTCCGCCCGGCTGCGGGCGGAGCTGGACGTGCCGCCGCCCGTCCCGTTCGAGCAGGGCGTGCGCGCGTTCGCGACCGCGCCGCTGCGGGGCGCCCCGTGACCGTGGACGTCGTGCTGCCCTGCCTCGACGAGGCGGCCGCACTGCCCGGCGTGCTCGCGGCGCTGCCGGAGGGGTACCGGGCGATCGTCGTCGACAACGGCTCCACCGACGGGTCCGCCGAGGTGGCGCGCGCGCACGGCGCCCGGGTCGTGACCGAGCCGCGCCGGGGCTTCGGCGCCGCCGTGCACGCCGGGCTGCTGGCCGCGGAGGCGGACCTCGTCGCGAGCCTCGACGCCGACGGCTCGCTCGACCCCGGGGACCTGCCCCGGCTCGCAGCGCTCGTGCTCGCGGGGGACGCGGATCTCGTGCTGGGCCGCAGGCGACCGACGCCCAGGTCCGCATGGCCGTTCCACGCACGGGTCGCGAACCGCGCGCTGGCCCGCGCGATCCGGAGGGCGACGGGCGTCGCGCTCCACGACCTCGGCCCGATGCGGGTGGCGCGGCGCGGCGACCTGCTCGCGCTCGACCTGCAGGACCGGCGCAGCGGCTACCCGCTCGAGATGCTGCTGCTCGCGGTCGCGGCGGGCCTCCGGGTCCGCGAGCTCGACGTGCCGTACCGGCCCCGCACGGGCCGCTCGAAGGTGACGGGCACGCTGCGCGGCACCGTCGTCGCGATCGCCGACATGCGCCGCATCCTGAGTGCGCACCGCGAGCGACCCGCGCACGGACGTCAGGGCTCCGAACCACGGTCATGACGACCGTGATCGTGCTGGCCAAGGCGTGCGTCCCCGGCCGGGTCAAGACCAGGCTGACGCCGCCCTTCACGCCGGAGGAGGCGGCCGCGCTCGCGGCGGCGGCGCTCGCCGACACCATGGCGGCGGCGCGGCGCGTGCGCGCCGACCGGCACCTGCTGTGGTTCGACGGTGCGGCGCCCGGGGCAGGCGGCTTCACCGTCGCGCAGCAGCCGGCGGGCGGACTCGACGAGCGGATCGCCGCGGCGTTCGACGCGGTGGACGACAGGGCGGTGCTGATCGGCATGGACACCCCTCAGGTGGATCCGGCCGTGCTGCAGTCCGTGCTCGACGACGACGCGGCCGACGCCTGGTTCGGCCCCGCGGCGGACGGCGGCTGGTGGGCCCTCGGGCTCGACCCGACGCCGCGGCGCGGCGACCTGATCCGCGGGGTGCCGATGTCGAGCCCGCGGACCGGCACCGCCACGCTGGCGCGCCTGCACACGGCGGGCCTCCGGGTCCGTGCGCTGCCGGAGCTCGTCGACGTGGACCACGCCGCGGAGGCGCGGGCGGTCGCCGCCGCGGCCCCCGCCACGCGCTTCGCGGCGCTGCTCGCCCGGCTCGACCGGGCCGGGACGGCCGCCGCGTGAGCACCCCGGTCGTCGCCCGGTTCGGATCGGGCGGTGCGGAGCCGTGGGCGGACGCGCTGCGCGGGGCCGCGGTGTCGCTCGAGCTCGTGCCCACCGCCTCCGCCCAGCGCGGTGAGCGCCTGGACGTGCAACGCTGGACCACGGGGGCGGACGCCACCGACCGCGCGGTCCTGCACGGGCTGGCGTCGCCGCTGCTCGACATCGGCAGCGGGCCCGGCCGGATGATCCGCGCCGCGATCGCCGCCGGCCTCGACGCCTACGGGGTGGACGCGGACGCGGCGGCGGTCAGGGCCGCGAGGGCCGCAGGGCTGCCCGTGCTCGACGCCGACGTGTTCGACGCCCTGCCGCTGACCGGCGAGTGGTCGTCGCTCCTGCTGCTCGACGGCAACATCGGCATCGGCGGCGACGTGCCCGCGCTGCTCGCCCGCTGCGCCGAGCTGCTGCGCGACGGCGGCGCGCTCGTCGTGGAGACGGATCCGGATCCTGCGCGCGACGAGGTCGCCGAGTACCGGGTGCGCGCCTCCCACGGCGGCGAGAGCGACCCGTTCCCGTGGTCGCGGGTCGGCCGCCGCGCCCTGCTCCGCGCGGCGCGCGAGTTCGTCGTCGAGCGGGTGTGGGAGACGGAGGGCCGGTCGTTCGTCCGGCTCCGCATCACCCGGTCCGGCGGCGCCGCAGCCCGATGAGCACCACGACGAGCGCGGTCACCGCGCCGATCGCGGCCCAGGCGAGCGCGAGCTGCAGACCGTAGGGGAAGACGAGCACCGACGGGTTCCGCGCACCGAGCTGCTGCGACCGGATGCCCGGGAACGCCAGGAGCGTCAGGGCGGCGCCCACGACGAGCGCGACCTGCACCACGGCGACCTGCGCCCACCCGACGTGCGCCCCTGCCCTGCGGAGGAGCCGCGTGCCGACGAGCACGAGCGGGGCGAACACGGCGTCGTGCAGCACGACCGCCCCGGCCAGCCAGAGCAGCACGCCCGACCACTGCCGCGCGGGGACGCCGAGGACGAAGACGACCCCGGCGACCGCGGTCAGCGCTGCGCCCAGCCCGATCAGCGCGGCCCGCGCGATCCTCATCGCACCTCCAGCGACTGCAGCCACTTCGTCTGCAGCACCCCGGGTCGAGCGGGCGAGATGAGCCGCGCCGGGTACCCGTGGTCGATGTGGAGGACCTCCCCGTTCAGCTCGAGCGCGACGAGCGTGAGCGGATCCTCCGCGTACGCGCGCTCGAGGACCGTGCTGCGGTAGGCGCCCACCGCGAAGCTGTGGACGAGCCAGTCCCGGCCGCGCGCGCCTACGAGCTCGGCGAGGTCGACGACCCGCACCCCGCGCCACCGCGCCTGGGTGCTCCATCCCTCCACGCACGCGATGGGCAGCGCCGCGTCGGTCTGGGGCATGCGGCGCAGGTCGTCGAGCGACAGCGCGACCGCCCGCTCCTGGCCGCGCACGGTCAGCCGCCAGGAGGGGTTCAGCGCCGATCGCTGCACCCTCCCCTCCGCCGCGGTGCGGTTGACGGGCAGCCCCTGCGGTCCGTACCCGGGCCGGCGCGGTGCGAGCACGTCGAGGGGCGCGAGCGGCGGGAAGGTCTCGCCCGCGGTCGTGACCACGACCGCCGCGGACGCGAGCCCCGTCGCGGCGAGCACCGTCCGCCTGCTCACGGCGCCAGGCGGTGCCGGCGCCCGGTCGAGACGCCGCTGGAGGAACCCGGTGACGCCCTTCGCGGTCGGCTCCGGGCGCAGGTCCCCCTCGCCGTCGCCCACCGGGAGGAACGCGCCGTCGGCGTCGAGGCTGCGCGACGCGCGCCACCAGCGCACGATCACGGGCAGCTTCACGCCGACGTGGACGGCGAGCGCGCCCACGATCGCCCAGGCGAGCGCGAAGTGCGTCTGCCGGAAGAAGAACGGCCACGGGTACCACTGGAACGTGTTCGCGAGGCCGGTCGCGAGCTCCACCAGGGCGGCGGAGACGAGCAGCGCGATCATCGCGCGCTCGAGCACGCCGGCGACGCTCCTGGCGGGCGGCCAGCGGAACAGCAGCGGGTAGACGGTCCAGAGCTTCGCGAGCAGCAGCGGGATCAACGCCGTGCCGACGGCCACGTGGAGGCCCTGGGTGAGCCGGTAGAGCCACACCGGGCGGCTGAGGAGGACCATGCCCGGCAGCGGGTCCTGCAGCAGGTGGCTGAACAGGCCGGTGCCGAAGCAGACGAGGAACCCGGCGCCGAGCAGCCGGCCGAGCACCACGGCGGTCCGCGGATGGCGGGCGGGCGACGCCAGCGCACGGCGCGCCACGGACAGCGCCCCGCCGATCATCGACGGCACTCCGAACCCATGCAGTGATGTTCGGAGCCGACCGGCAGGATGGAGGGATGCGCGCCGCGATCGTCAGGATCGCGCCCGTCGCGGCGCTGCTCGCCGCGATCGCCGCCGTGACCGTCTGGCTCGTGGCCGGCGTCGGGATCCTGCACGGCCGAGGGCTCCCCCTGTACTTCGCGGTGGAGGGGGTCTGCTGGACGCTGTTCGCGGCCGCGGTGCTGCTCCTGACGCGCGTGCCGGCCCGGGCGGTGCCCGCGCTCGTGCTCGCGGGGACCCTGCTCGTCGGCGCGGCGGGAGCGACCGCGCAGCCGGCCATCAGCACCGACTCGGCCCGCTACAGCTGGGACGGCATCGTGCAGGACGCCGGGATCTCGCCGTACGCGTTCGTGCCGGCGGACGCCGCGCTCGCGCACCTCCGGCCGGAGTGGCTGTTCCCGCAGCCCGGCACGGCCGCGGACGGCACCACGACCTGCCCCGGCCCCCGCGCGCGGCCGACCGCCCACGTGGGTGCTCCCGGGACGATCTGCACCGCGATCAACCGGCCCCAGGTCCCCACGATCTACCCGCCCGTCGCGGAGGCGCTGTTCGCGGCGGCTCGGATCCTGGTGCCGCCAGGGGTGCAGTACCTGCCGATCCAGCTGCTCGGACTGCTCGCGGTGCTGGGGACGACGGGGCTGCTGCTCTGGACCCTCGCGCGCTCCGGTCGCGACCCGCGGCTCGCAGCCGTGTTCGGCTGGTGCCCGCTCGTGACGATCGAGGCTGTGAACAACGCCCACGTCGACGCGTGGTCCACGTTCCTCGCCGTGGCGGCGACCGTGCTCATCGCGCGCGGCAGGAGGGTCGGGGGCGGGGTCGTGCTGGGGCTCGCGATCGCGACGAAGTTCCTGCCCGCGCTCGTCGCGCCGCCGCTCGGCCGTCGGCGACCGTGGGTGATCGGCGCCGCCGCGCTCGGCACGGTGGCGCTCACGTACCTGCCTCACGTGCTCGCCGTCGGCCCCTCCGTGATCGGGTACCTGCCCGGCTACCTGAACGAGGAGGGCTACGACAACGGCACGCGGTCCGCGCTGGTGTCCGCCGTCCTGCCGGACAGCGTCTCCACCCCCGTCGCGGTGCTCGCCGTCGCCGTCCTCGCCGTGGTGCTGCTGATCCGATCGAACCCGGCCGACCCGTGGGCGGCCCAGACGACGATGATCGGTGGCGCCCTCCTGCTCCTCAGCCCGAGCTACGGCTGGTACACCCTGCTGCTCATCCCCTTCATCGTGATGAGCGAGCGGTGGGAGTGGTTCGGGGTCGTGATCGTGCTGTCGCTGATCGGCCTGCACCAGCACGTGTGGTGGTTCCGCAGCGCGCTGCTGGTCGCCGCCGTGCTGCCCGTCCTCGCCGCGATCGTCCGGCGCCGGGCTGCCGCCAACCTGACCATCGGCTGACCGCACCAAACCGGCATCCCCGCGGTCCCGAACCCTCGCCACCTGCACCACAGGAGCAGGGAGCCCACCGGGTGCGGACCGTCCGCACGTCGAGTGCTCCCCGAGAGGAATCCGTCCCATGCGTACCCCGACCAAGTCCCTCACCGCGTTCCTCGGCGCCGGGCTCGTCGTCGCCGCCCTGGCCGGCTGCGCCCAGTCGAACACCGGCAACTCGACCCAGCCGGGCGCGGGCACCTCCGCCTCCGCGACCCCGAAGCCGTCGCCCACGCCGGCCGCGGTGTTCACCACCGTCAACGGCAAGACCACGCAGATCACGCTCGACCCGGGCTTCGTGAGCGCGCTGCAGTCGCTGAAGCTGACGCCCGGCACGATCGGCACCGCGACGCTGTCGAAGGCCGGCGTGCTCACCTTCCCGATCACGGGCGGGAACATCACGTACTACGACCCGTCCACGGGCGTCCGCCCGTATGTGCAGGGCGAGCTCGACCACACCGGCTCCGGCCTGTCGCTCACCGCGGGCGGCACGAAGGTGGAGCTGAAGAACTTCGTGATCGACCCCGGCAACCACAGCCACGTGAACGGCGACGTGTACGTGAACGGCAAGGAGGCGGCGAAGGGCGCCGACCTCTTCCGGCTCGACGGCACCACGCTGAACCCGGTGACGAAGGAGGGTGACGCGTACGTGCTCCAGGGCACGACCGTCTACATCTCGAGCACGGCGGCCTCGCTGCTGAACTCGACCTTCAAGACCACGGCGGTCACGGGCAGCCTCAAGGTCGGCATCGCGAAGCTGACCGTCACCGGCAGCTGACGCAGCCGCACGCTCGACGAGGGGCCGTCCCGCCAAGGGGCGGCCCCTCGTCGCGTGTCGGGCAGCACTCAGCCGACGACCCGGGCGCCGGGCGCAGGGCCCGTCGCCCGCAGCACGGTGTGGCGCGCGGCGGACAGCGCGATCTGCAGGCTCAGCGCGGCGTCGAGATCGGCGGCCAGGAACGCGATCGTCGGACCCGAACCGGAGACCACGCCGGCGAGGGCGCCGTTGCGCTCCCCGAGCTCCAGCAGGTCGCCGAGCTCGGGCCGGAGGTGCAGGGCGGCCACCTGCAGGTCGTTGTGCAGCGCCTCCGCCAGCGCGACGGGGTCGCCGGAGCGCAGCGCCTGCAGCACCGCGGCGTCCACGTGCGGCGCCGCGACCGGCGGCAGGTCCGCCGCGTGCCGCGCACGGTGCTCGTCGAGCGTCGAGTAGACGAGCGGGGTCGACAGCCCCGGCTCGCTCAGCGCGATGACCCAGTGGAACGGGCCCTTGGCGAGCGCCGGGCTGAGCCGGTCGCCGCGGCCCGTGCCGATCGCGGTGCCGCCCGTGAGCGCGAACGGGACGTCGGCGCCGAGCTCGGCCCCCAGCGCGAGCAGCTCCTCCCGCCCGAGCCCGAGCCCCCATAGGGCGTCGAGCGCCACGAGCGCCGCCGCGGCGTCCGCCGAGCCGCCCCCCATCCCGCCGGCGATCGGCACCCGCTTCACGACGTGGATGCGTGCCCCGCCGCGGTACCCGGACCTGGCCTGCAGCAGGTGCGCGGCCCGCAGCACGAGGTTGGTCCGGTCCACCGGCAGCGAGCCGGTGGGCACGGGGCCGGAGAAGTCGAGCGAGAGCTCCTGGTCGCGTTCGGCGTGCAGCTCCTCGAACAGCGACACCGCCTGGTAGGCGGTCGCCACGTCGTGGTAACCGTCGGCCATCGCCGCCCCCACCCGCATGGAGACGTTGACCTTCCCCGGTGCCCGCACGTGCACCGAGCGCACAGCAGTGCCCATGCCTCAAGAACCTACCGACCCGGCGCCGGCCGGGACCGCGCTCAGACGGCGCGGGCGATCGCGACGAAGCGCTCGACGTCGAGCCGTTCGCCGCGCAGCCCGGGGTCGACGCCCGCGCGCTCCAGGATCTCGGCCGCGGCCTGCGCGCCGCCGAGCACCGGCGCGAGCGACTGCCGCAGCGTCTTCCTCCGCTGCACGAACGCCGCGTCGACGAGGCGGAACACCGCGGCCCGCAGCGCCTCGTCGCCGGGCGGCTCCGTGCACGCGAAGCGCACGAGCACCGAGTCCACGTTCGGGACGGGCCAGAAGACGCCGCGCGGCACGGTCCCCGCGAGCGCGAACGCGCCGTACCAGGCCGCCTTGACGCTCGGGGCGCCGTAGACCTTCGATCCGGGACTCGCGGCGAGCCGCTCCCCCACCTCCGCCTGCACCATCACGACGCCGGACACGAGCGAGGGCACGTCGGCGAGCAGCCGGAGGAGGATCGGCACGGCGACGTTGTACGGCAGGTTCGCGACCAGGCCGTGCGGCGACCCGGGGATCGGCACGCGGATCGCGTCGCCGGTCACGACGACGAGGCGGTCGGCCGCACTCGGCAGCCGGTCGGCCGCGGTCGCGGGCAGCGCGGCGGCGAGCCGCGCGTCGATCTCGACGGCGGTCACGGACGCGCCGGCCTCGCGGAGCCCGAGGGTCAGGGATCCGAGCCCCGGCCCGACCTCGAGCACGGGGTCCCCGCCGGCCACGCCGGCCATGCGCACGATCCGGCGCACGGTGTTCGCGTCGTGCACGAAGTTCTGGCCGAGCGACTTCGTCGGCGACACGTCGAGCGCGGCCGCGAGCCGCCGGATGTCGGCGGCGCCGAGCAGCCCCGCGCCGTCCCCGTCCATCCGCGCGAGCGTACCGCCCGCGCGCCCCTCCGTTCCGCGGGACCGCGCGGTCCGCGGAACCGAGGGGCGGCGATCAGACGCGGGCGAGCGAGGCGCCGTTGGGCTTCCGCGACAGCGCGTCGACGGTCGCGGCGAGCACCAGCACGCCACCGGTGATCAGCAGGTTCACGCCGCCGGGCAGCGCGAGCAGGCCGAGGCCGTTCGTGATCGCGGTGATGACGAGCGCACCCATGAGCCCCTGCACGAGCCGGCCGCGACCACCGAACAGGCTCACCCCGCCGACCACCGCGGCGGCGACGCCGTTCAGCACGTCGGTCTGGCCGAAGCTCGACCCGACGACGCCGACCTGGCTGGCCTGGAAGAGGCCGGACACGACGGCGAGCCCTGAGCAGAGCACGAACGCCGACATCCGCACCGCCGCGACGTTGATGCCGGCGCGGCGCGCCGCCTCCGGGTTGCCGCCGACCGCGTAGAGGTGGATGCCCCAGCGGGTGCGGTCGAGCACCTGGGTGCCGATCCAGAGCAGCGCGATCACGATCGGGACGACGATCGGGACACCCGCGATCGGGAAGAGCGCGTTCTGTCCCCGGTTGAGGTTGAGCAGGAACACGCCAGCGCCGCTCAGCACCGCGATGACGGCCACCCGCGCGATCAGCAGGCCGATCGAGCGCACGGGCACGCCGGCCCGGAGTCGCCGTCCGCGGTCGTAGAACGCGGTGGCGAGCGTCACGAGGACGGCGATCGCCCACAGGATCCAGCCGATGACGGGCGGGATGTTGCTGTTCTCGATCGCCGTGACGGCCGGCTCCGTGACCCGGTACGAGTTGCCGTCGCCGAGCAGGACGAGCTGCAGGCCCTGCAGGCCGAGGAACAGGCCCAGGGTGACGACGAACGACGGGATGCCGACCTTCGCCACGAAGTACCCGATGAACAGGCCGATCAGGATGCCGACCGCGAGCGCGATGACGAACGCGAGGATCCAGTTCACGTGCATGGCGTCGTTCAGCTGGATGAACACCGCCATGCCCACACCGGCGGTCACACCGGCCGACAGGTCGATCTCCGCGATCAGGATCACGAACACGAGCGCGACCGCCAGCACGCCGAGGAACGCGGTCTGCGTGAGCAGGTTCGCGATGTTCGGCAGGCTCAGGAAGTCGGAACTCAGGAACTGGAACAGGATGCAGAGCACGATGAAGCCGCCGAGGGCGGGCAGCATGCCCATCTCGCCCGCGCGGACGCGGGCGATGTAGGCGCGGAACTGGTCCGCCGCGGTGCCCTCGTAGCCCGTCGCGATGCCGGGAGGCGTCGCGCCGCTGCCCGGATCGACCTTCTGCTCGAGGCTCGTGTCGACGCCCTGCTGCTCGGTGGTCATCGAGCCGCTCCTTCGAGGTTCGGCGTGAACGACTTCGCGCCGGTGATGTAGCCCACGACGTCGTCGCGGTTCGTGTCACGCGTCTCGACCTCGGCGACCATCGTCCCGAGGTAGAGCACGTTGATGTGGTCGGCGACGGCGAACACGTCGGCGAGGTTGTGGCTGATGATCAGCACGCCCACGCCCTGCTCCGCGAGGCGCCGGACGAGCAGGAGCACCTGCTCGGTCTGCGCGACGCCGAGCGCGGCGGTCGGCTCGTCGAGGATGACGACCTTCGCCTGCTGCAGCACCGCCCGTGCGATCGCGACCGTCTGCCGCTGACCGCCGGAGAGCGACGAGACCTTCTGGCGCACGGACTTCATGGTCCGCACCGACAGGGAGCCGAGCGTCGCGGACGCCTGCTTCTCCATCTCGCCGTTGCTCAGCGTGCCCTGATGGATCTCCTCGCGGCCGAGGAACATGTTCTGGACGATGTCGAGGTTCTCGCACAGCGCGAGGTCCTGGTAGACGACCTCGATGCCGAGGCGCGACGCCTGCGTCGGGCTGGTCAGGTGCGCGGGCTGGCCGCCGATGAGCACCTCACCGGAGTCGTAGGGCTGCACGCCGGCGAGGCCTTTGATGAGGGTGGACTTGCCCGCGCCGTTGTCGCCGACGAGGGCGCTCACCTGGCCCGGGAAGACCTTGAGGTTGACCCCCTTCAGCACCTCGACGGGACCGAAGCCCTTCCGGATGTTCTTCAGTTCGATGTACGGGGCGACCATGCCCCCTCCTTCTTCGAGCGGGGGCCGCCGGGGGCCGGCGGCGGGAGAACAGCGGACGGGCCGACGGACCCGGCGCACGCGCCGGGCCCGTCGGCCTCATCGAGGAGCGATCAGCTGATGCCGGCCGCCGTGCACTTCGGCGCGACGTTGCCGGTGCAGACCGCGGAGGCCTGCGCGTTGCCGTCGTCGAAGACCTGCTTCATGTTGCTCGCCGTCACGAGGATCGGCGTCTCGAGGAAGGAGGGCACACCCGCCTGCGTCGTCGGCGCGGAGGGCTTGGTGCCCTTCAGGAGCGCGATGGCGACGTCGGAAGCCTGCTTCGCCTCGAGCTGGTACGGCTTGTACACGGTGCCGTACTGCTTGCCGAGCAGGATGTTCTGCAGACCGGCGACGGAGGCGTCCTGACCGGACGTCGGGACCGTCTTGTTGTACTTGTTCAGCACCGTGATGATGGCCGCGTTGTTCGCGTCGTTCGCCGTCCACACCGCGTCGATGTTCCCCTTCAGCGTCGTGTACGCCTGCTGGAACTCGGTGCCGGACTTCGTCGCGTCCCACGTGCCCGCGGGCGACAGGGCGCACTTGATGCCCGCAGCGCCCATGACCTTCAGCGCGCCGGCCTTGAAGTAGGCCGCGTTACCGTCCGTCGGGTCACCCGACATGCAGACGACGCTCGCCGTCTTCGGGTCCTTCTTCTCGGCCTTCAGCCCGTCGACGATCATCTGACCCTCGAGCTCGCCCACCTTCTCGTTGTCGAACGAGACGTAGTAGTCGGCGCCCTTGATCGGGCGGTCGTACGCGATGACCGGCACACCGGCGGTGTGGGCCTTCGCGAGGACGGTCGCGCCGACGCCGTTCAGGTCGACGAGGAGCATCACGCCGCAGCCCTTCGTGAGCTGGGCCTGGGCGATGGACGTGTACTTGGTCGTGCTGTTCTGCGCGTTCTGGATGTTCGCGTTGAACCCGGCCGCGGTGAGGGCCTTGTTCAGCGCCGGCCGGTCGCCGCTCTCCCAACGGGGCGACGACTCGGTGTCGGGCAGGATCACGCACGCGGTCTTCTTGGCCGCGGTCGTGGCCCCGCCGGACGAGCCGGAGCCGGAGCCGGAGGAGTTGGAGCAGCCCGTGAGGGCGAGGGTCGCGGCGGCGAGGACCGCGGCGACGCCCAGGATGGAGCTCTTCAAGGCTTCGTTACCTTTCTCAGACACGGGGGCCGGAGCCGCCGATCCCTCGACTGTGAGGAATTCGCAGACCATACCCAGGTCGACCCCAGCCGCATGTGACCAGTCACATAACGATGCGATAACAACAAATCTGGCGCGTCGCTGTGCCAGAGTGACGCCGTCGAGCGAGGGCGCCGTGCCCTGGGAAGCGGGGGGCGATGCGGTTCACCAACGGGTTCTGGCTGGCGCGTCCCGGCGTCCGGGCGCACTTCGCCCAGGAGGCCTACGAGCTCACCGCGGACGACGGCGCGCTCGTCGTCGTCGCCCCCACCAAGCGCATCGCGAGCCGGGGCGACACGTTGAACCTGCCGGTGCTGACCGTGACGGTCGCCCCGCACCTGCCGGGCGTCATCCGGGTCCGGATCGAGCACCACACCGGAGGCGGGGAGGCGACCCGGTTCGAGGTGGCCGAACCGGTTCCGGGCTCGGCCGAGATCGCCGAGGACGGTTCCGGCGTCGTCCGGAGCGGCCGCCTCACCGCCCGCGTCCGCCGGGGAGCGCCGTGGAGCCTCGAGTTCCTGGACGGCGATCGCCCGCTCACCGGCAGCGGGCACCGATCGGCGGCCTGGATCGATCTCGCACCCGATGCGGAGGTCGACGCGCCTCCGATCGGGCTCGCGCTCGGCCGGTCGTACATCCACGAGCAGCTCGAGCTCGGCGTCGGGACGCACGTGTACGGGCTCGGCGAGCGGTTCGGCCCGTTCGTGAAGAACGGCCAGACGGTCGAGATCTGGAACGCCGACGGCGGGACGTCGAGCGAGCAGGCCTACAAGAACGTGCCGTTCTACCTCACCGACGCCGGCTACGGCGTCTTCGTGAACGAACCGGGCCACGTCTCGTTCGAGGTCGGCTCCGAAGCCGTCGAGCGCGTGCAGTTCTCGGTGCAGGGCGAGTCGCTCGAGTACTTCGTGATCGCCGGTGACACGCCGGCGGCGATCCTCGAGCGGTACACCGCGCTCACCGGGAGGCCGTCCGACGTCCCGGTCTGGAGCTACGGCCCGTGGCTGTCCACGAGCTTCACCACCGCGTACGACGAGGCGACGGTCACCTCCTTCCTCGACGGGATGCGCGACCGCGGCCTGCCCGTGTCGGTCATCCACTTCGACTGCTTCTGGATGCACGAGTTCCAGTGGTCGGACTTCACCTGGGATCCGCGGGTGTTCCCGGATCCGGAGGGCATGCTCCGTCGCCTCCACGAGCGCGGGTTGAAGGTCTCGGTCTGGACCAACCCGTACATCGCCCAGCGGTCCCCCCTGTTCGCCGAGGCGATGGCCGCGGGCCACCTCCTGCGCCGTCCCGACGGATCCGTCTGGCAGTGGGACCTCTGGCAGGCGGGGATGGGCATCGTCGACTTCACGAGCGACGCCGCCGTCGCCTGGTTCCAGGACAAGCTCCGCGTGCTGCTGCGGCAGGGCGTCGACGCGCTGAAGACCGACTTCGGCGAGCGCATCCCCGTCGACGTCGTGCACGCGGACGGCACCGATCCGGAGCGCATGCACAACCTGTACACCGAGCGCTACAACGCGGCCGTGCACCGCGTGCTCGAGGAGGAGCGCCCGGGCGAGGCGGTGCTGTTCGCCCGCTCCGCGACCGCGGGCGGCCAGCGCCACCCGGTGCACTGGGGCGGCGACTCGACGTCGACGTTCGCGTCGATGGCGGAGACGCTGCGGGCCGGCCTCTCCCTTGCCCTGTCGGGGTTCGGGTTCTGGAGCCACGACATCGGCGGCTTCGAGGGGACACCGGACGCGGCCGTCTTCAAGCGCTGGGTGCCCTTCGGGCTGCTGTCGAGCCACAGCCGCTTCCACGGCTCGGACTCCTACCGGGTGCCGTGGCTCTTCGACGAGGACGAGTCCGCGCCCGACTCGGCGGTCGCCGTGACGCGTCGGTTCGCCGAGCTGAAGAACCGCCTGTCGCCGTACGTCGTCGCCGCCGGCCGCGAGGCGGCGGCCACCGGGATGCCGGTGCTGCGCCCGATGGTCCTCGGCTTCCCCGACGACCCGACGGCGCGGACGCTCGACCGGCAGTACCTCTTCGGACCGGATCTCCTGGTCGCACCGGTGTTCCGCGAGGACGGCGACGTCGAGTTCTACCTGCCGGCAGGCGGCTGGACGGGGCTGCTGACCGGCGAGCGGGTCGTCGGCCCGACCTGGCGCCGCGAGCGTCACGGCTTCGATTCGCTGCCGCTCTACGTCCGGGACGGCGCCGTGCTGCCGTTCGCCGAGCGGGCGGACCGTCCGGACACGGACCACCTCGACGGGCTCCTCCTCCGGGTGTTCCCGGGCGCGCCCGCCCGGCACGAGGTCCGGGTCGCCGACGCCGTGTTCGTCGTCGAGACGGACGCCGACGCGGTGACCGCGAGCGGACCCGCCGGCCGGTGGTCGCTGCAGGTCGGATCGCGCACCGAGGTCGCGCGCGACGGCCGCGCCGTGCTCGAGATCCCGCGCGCCGATCCATACTGAGCACCCCGACCCGCACGAACGAGGACGCGATGACGATCAAGGAAGGCGCAGCACGCGCCGCCTCGATCCGCGACGTCGCCCGGGTCGCCGGGGTCTCCCACCAGACGGTCTCGCGCGTCCTGAACAACCACATCAGCATCCGCGACGAGACCAGGGACCGGGTCCTGGCGGCGATGGCGGAGCTCCAGTACCGGCCGAACGCCGCGGCGCGCGCGCTCAGCACGAACCGCTCGAACACCATCGGCGTGCTCAACACCGTCCCCGACCAGTACGGAGCCATCCGCAGCATCCGCGCCATCGAGGACGCGGCCCGCGCCCGCGGTCGACGGGTCACCTCCGCCTCCGTCACCGGCCGGGACGAGCGGACCATCCGCGAGGCCGTCGAGCACCTCCTCGATCAAGACATCGAGGCGCTCGTGGTCGTGGCGCCGCAGGTGCGGGCCTTCGAGCTGATCGCCGAGCTCGCGCCCGAGGTGCCCTACGTGACCCTGCGGTCACGGGCGGAGGAGTCGGCGCCGGACGCCCTCGCGGTCGACGAGATCCAGGGCGCGCGGCTCGCCGTCGCGCACCTGGCGGACCTCGGGCACCGCGACATCCGGCACCTCGCCGGCCCGAAGGACTGGACCGAGGCGGACGCGCGGATGCAGGGCTTCCTGCTCGAGCTGCTCGAGCGGGAGCTGTCCGTGCTGCCGCCCGTGCTCGGCGACTGGACCGCGGACTTCGGGCACAGGGCGGGCCTCGAGCTCCTGCGGCGGCGCGACGCGACGGCGTACTTCTGCGCCAACGACCAGATGGCGCTCGGGCTCCTGCACGCGGCGCGCGACCTGGGGCTCGACGTGCCCGGCGACGTGAGCGTGGTCGGCTACGACGACATCCCCGAGGCGGCCCACCTCTCGCCGCCGCTGACCACGGTGCGCACGGACTTCGCGGACCTCGGCAGGCGCTGCCTCATCGCGCTGGTCGGCGACGACGGGTCGACCCTCGCGGAGCCGCCGGTGCCGCCCCGCCTCATCGTCCGGGAGTCCACCGGTGCACCGCGGCGGTAACGATCGCGCAACAGGGGGCCGCTCCCTCCCGGGACCGGGGTTCACCGGGGGTCTATAGTCCTCGAGGCGATGTGACCGGTCACATGATCGGAACCTGACCCTGACGGCCCGGTGCCCCGGCCGTCGCCGACACCGGCGTCATCGACCGCCCCCGGTGCGGCAGCGCTCTGCGCACACCGGCGAGGCGGCCGAAGGGAAGCGACGTGGCAGCAGCGACCACCCCGGCGATCCTCGAGATGCGCGACATCACGAAGGAGTTCCCCGGCGTCAAGGCGCTCTCCGATGTCAACCTGACCGTCCGGGCCGGCGAGATCCACGCGATCTGCGGCGAGAACGGCGCGGGCAAGTCGACCCTGATGAAGGTGCTCTCCGGCGTCTACCCCTTCGGCACGTACGGGGGCGACATCGTCTACCAGGGCGAGGTCGTGCGGTTCGGCGGCATCAAGCAGTCCGAGGCCGCCGGGATCGTGATCATCCATCAGGAGCTCGCGCTCATCCCCGAGCTCTCGATCACCGAGAACATCTTCCTGGGCAACGAGCCGAGCCGGTTCGGGGTCATCGACTGGACGAGCGCGCAGCTCACCGCGAGGGAGCTGCTCGGGCGGGTCGGGCTCACCGAGGACCCCGACACCCAGATCAAGGCGATCGGCGTCGGCAAGCAGCAGCTGGTCGAGATCGCGAAGGCGCTGAACAAGAACGTCAAGCTGCTGATCCTCGACGAGCCCACCGCGGCCCTGAACGAGGCGGAGTCCCAGCACCTGCTCGACCTCATCGTCGGGCTCAAGCAGCGCGGCGTGACCTCGATCATGATCAGCCACAAGCTGAACGAGATCGAGCAGATCGCCGACACCATCACGATCATCCGCGACGGGCGCACGATCGAGACGCTCGACGTGCGCGCGGGCGGGGTCGACGAGGACCGGATCATCCGCGGCATGGTCGGCCGGTCGCTCGAGAGCCGCTTCCCCGACCGGACCCCGCACATCGGCGACGTGTTCTTCGAGGTGAAGGACTGGACGGTCCAGCACCCGCTCGACCCGAACCGGCTCGTCTGCAAGGGCGAGAACTTCTTCGTCCGCCGCGGGGAGATCGTCGGCTTCGCGGGGCTGATGGGCGCGGGCCGCACGGAGCTCGCGATGAGCATCTTCGGCCACTCCTACGGGACCGTCCTCGACGGGCACGTGTACAAGGACGGCAAGGAGATCAGGACCAACACGGTCAAGCGGGCGATCGACGCCGGGCTCGGCTACGTCAGCGAGGACCGCAAGGCGCTCGGCCTGAACCTGCTCGACACCATCAAGCGCTCCACCGTGGCCGCGGACCTGCAGAAGATCTCCACCGCGGGCGTGGTCGATCCGGTGCAGGAGTACGACGTCGCCGAGCGCTTCCGCAAGCAGCTGCGCACGAAGGCCTCGACCGTCGAGGAGGGGGTGGGCAAGCTCTCGGGCGGCAACCAACAGAAGGTCGTCCTCGCGAAGTGGATGTTCACCGACCCGGACCTGCTGATCCTCGACGAGCCCACGCGCGGCATCGACGTCGGCGCCAAGTTCGAGATCTACGGGATCATCCAGCAGCTCGCCGCGCAGGGGAAGGGCATCATCCTCATCTCCTCCGAGCTGCCCGAGCTGCTCGGCATCTCCGACCGCATCTACACGATCTTCGAGGGCTCGATCACCAACGAGCTGCCCGTCGCCGAAGCGGACCCCGAGACCCTCATGCGCAGCATGACCGCCAACACCAGGAAGGCCTGAGCCACCCCATGAAGACAGTGCAGCGGCTGTTCGGCAGCGCCAACAGCTCCGGCGCCGGCCAGTTCGGGATGATCTTCGCGCTCGTCGCGATCCTCGTCATCTTCTCGATCTGGGACGGGGGGACGACGATCCTGCCGACGAACGTCATCAACGTCTTCCTGCAGTACTCCTACATCCTGATCCTCGCGATCGGCATGGTGCAGGTGATCGTCGCCGGCCACATCGACCTCTCGGTCGGCTCGATCGCGGCGTTCACGGGCATCGTCGTGGCCCAGGCGATGGCGGTCTGGCACTGGGCGCCGCCCGCCGCGATCCTGCTCGGCCTCGTCGTCGGCGCGGTCGCCGGCGCGTGGCAGGGCTTCTGGGTCGCGTTCGTCCGGGTCCCGGCCTTCATCGTGACCCTCGCGGGGCAGCTGATCTTCCGCGGGCTCAACCAGCTCGTCGGCAACTCGAACAGCGTGCCCGTGCCGAACAGCTACCAGTTCATCGGCGCGGGCTTCATCCCGGACTTCGGCCCGAACACCGGCTACAGCAACGGCACCCTGCTCATCGGGCTCGTCGTGATCGTGATCATCGTCTGGCGCGAGCTGCGGGCGCGCCGCCGCCGCGCGAAGATGCAGGCCGACGTGATCCCGGTGTGGGGCAGCGTCGTGCGCATCGTCACGTTCTCCGTGGTGACGGCGATCGTGATCTACGAGTTCGCGGCGGGCCCCGCCGGCACCTCGGTGCCGATCGTCGCCCTCATCCTCGGCGTCCTCGTCCTGCTGTACGGCTTCATCACCCAGAACACGATCCTCGGCCGCCAGATCTACGCGGTCGGCGGCAACTCGGCCGCGGCCGTCCTGTCCGGCGTCTCGGCCCGGCGCGTGAACTTCTTCGTGATGTTCAACATGGCGGTCCTCGCCGCCGTCGCCGGCATGACGTTCATCGCCTACGCGAACGCCTCCGGCCCGCAGGACGGCACGGGCTGGGAGCTCGACGCGATCGCCGCGGTGTTCGTCGGCGGTGCCGCCGTCTCGGGCGGCATCGGCACGGTCAACGCGTCGATCATCGGCGGCCTGGTGATGGCGTTCCTGCAGAACGGCCTGCTCCTGGTCGGCGCCGGCTCGAGCCAGCAGCAGATCATCCGCGGCCTCGTCCTGCTCGCGGCCGTCGGCTTCGACGTCTACTCGAAGACGCAGGGCCGACCCTCCCTGACCGGGCGCCTGCTCGGCGGCCTGCGCATCCCGAAGGAGCCGTCGAAGGCCGGCATGCCCGCCGAGGAGCCCCCGGCGTCGTACCAGGACCAGCCGAAGGTCACCCTCCCCTGAACGTCTGCACGCGTCATGTCCGCCGCGCGCAGCACCGGGACTCACGTCCCATCGATCACACAATCAAGTAAGGCAACTCAATGAAGAAGAAGCTCATCGTCGGCGCCACCGCCGTCGCGCTGACGGCGTTCGCCCTGACGGGCTGCTCGGCTCGCAACTCGTCGCCGGCCGCCTCGGGCTCCGCGGCCTCGATCCCGAAGGGCGCGTCCATCGGCGTCGCTCTGCCGGCCAAGACGAGCCAGAACTGGGTGCTCGCGGGTCAGGACTTCACCGACGCGATCACGAAGGCCGGCTACAAGGCCGACGTGCAGTACGCGCCGGCGTCGAACACGGTGCCCGGCCAGCAGCAGCAGGTCTCGGCCATGGTCACGAAGGGCGACAAGGTCATCGTCATCGGGGCGGCGGACGGCAGCCAGCTCGGCTCGCAGGTCGCGGCGGCCAAGAAGGCCGGCATCACGGTCATCGCCTGGGACCGCCTCATCACCAACACGCCGAACGTCGACTACTACGTCGCGTTCAACAACTACCACGTGGGTGAGCTGCAGGGTCAGGCGCTGCTCGACGGCCTGAAGGCCAAGGGCAAGGCCCCCTACAACGTGGAGCTCTTCGCCGGTTCGCCGGACGACTCCAACGCCAAGATCTTCTTCGACGGCGCGATGAGCGTCCTGCAGCCGAAGATCGACGACGGCACCCTGAAGGTCGTCTCCGGTCAGACCACGTTCGACAAGGTCGACACGCAGGGCTGGCTGCCGCAGAACGCGCAGGCCCGCGCGACCAACCTGCTGACGAAGTACTACTCGAAGACGAGCCTCGACGGCGTCCTCTCCCCGAACGACACCCTGGCGCGCGGCATCCTGACCGCCGTCAAGGCGGCGGGCAAGCCCAACCCGGTCATCACCGGTCAGGACTCGGAGACCGCGTCGATCCCGCTCATCATGAACGGCACGCAGTACTCGACCATCTACAAGGACACCAACGAGGAGGCCCAGGCGGCCGTCGACCTCGTCAAGGACCTCGCCGCGGGCAAGAAGCCGAACACGGTGAACGACCCGAAGCAGAACAACAACGGCCAGAAGGTCGTGCCCGCGATCGAGCTGACCCCGGTCCTCGTGACCAAGGCCAACGCGGTCCAGGCGTACGCCAACAACCCGACCCTCGAGGCGCTCGCCAAGAAGGGCTGAGCCGCAGGGCTCGCACCGAAGCAGGGCCGTCGCCGGATCATCCGGCGGCGGCCCTGCTCGCGTTCCTCGAGCGGTCAGACGGCCGCGATGGTCCAGGTCAGGGTGTGCGCGGCTCCCGGCTCGAGCACCACGAGGTCCGTGCCGGAGTTGAACGCGTCGGGCGGGCACGTCATCGGCTCGACCGCGAGGCCGGCGCGGTCGTACTCCGGTTCGGGCCGGTCGGCGGTGTGCACCTGCACCCACGGCGCGACCGCGTCCCACCGAAGCTCGGCGCCGTGGCCGTCCGCGGCCGTCACCCGCGCCCGGTGCGCCTGCAGTCCGGTGAAGGCGTGATCGATGAAGAGGTCCCCGATCCGCCGCGCCGCCGCGAAGTCGAACGGGCCGCCCTGGACGGGCGCGAGGCCCTGCGGCACGAGTCGTTCCGCGTCCACCTCGAGCACCTGCTCGGCCGCGAGCTCGAGCGTCCAGTCGTCGACGCGCCCGGGACCGCCGACGAGGTAGGGGTGCCCGGAGGCGCCGTACGGCGCACGGTCCGTGCCGATGTTCGTGGTCGTGACCCGCGTCTCGAGGCCGTCCTCGCCGAGCCGGTACTCCACCTCGACGCGCAGGGGGTGCGGGTAGCCGGCCTGGGCGACGATCTCGGTCTCGAGCACGACCGCGCCGCTGCTGCGCGCCACGACGCGGTAATCGTTCCAGCACGCGAGCCCGTGCAGCGCATGCCCCCGATCCGGCTCGGTGAGTGGCAGCTGCTGCGTCACCCCGTCGAAGGCGTAGCGCCCGTCGACGACGCGGTTCGGCCACGGCACGAGCACCGCCCCGCGGTACAGCGGCCGGACCTCGTCCTCCTGGAACGGGACGACGAGATCCCGCCCGTCGTGCCGGAGGGCCCGCAGCGATGCGCCGACCGACGCGATCTCGGCGGCGTACGCGCCGCGGCGGAGGGCGATCGGGGTGCCGCTGACGGGCAGGACCGCGCTCACGCCCCCGCCTCCAGCAGGCGGTCGACCGCCGGCCCGCGGAACTTGCCGCCCGGGTCGACGCGGTGCACCAGGGCGCGGAAGTCCGCGAAGCGCGGGTAGCGCGACGCGACGACCGCCTCCGGCATCGTGTGCACCTTGCCCCAGTGGGGCCGCACCGCGAACGGGTCGAGCGCCGCCTCGATCGCGGGGGTCAGCGCCACGACCGCGTCCGGCTCGTTGCGCCAGGTGAAGTGGATCGCGAGCGAGTCGCGGCCGGTCGCGGGGCTGAGCCACAGGTCGTCGGCCGCGATGGTCCGCAGCTCGGTGATCAGCAGGTGCGGGGCGATGTCGTGCGCGTGCTCCCGGACGGCGGCGAGCGCCGCCGCCGCGTCCTCCCTGGCGACGAAGTACTCGGTCTGGATCTCGTCGCCGTTGCTCGGCGTCGAGTCGATCCGGAAGTGCGGCAGGTGGGCGGACCAGGCGCCGACGATGCCCTGCTGGGTCGTGTTGTCGTCCTCGGACGGCAGGATCTGCGAGTCGTGGCGGGGGTCGCGGAGCGCACCGGCGAGCTCCTCCGGCACCTCCTGGTCCACGTCCGCGAGGCGTCGCTTCACCCACACCTGACCGATCGGGTCGGTCACCCAGTCGGTGAAGACGCTCACGCTGTACGCGGCCGAGGTGATGGCGGGCACGTCCGCGAGCAGGGTGGCCCACGGCAGGCCGCGGTACACGTCCTGCCGGATCAGGTACGAGGGCTCGACGGCGAGCTCGACGCGCACGATCACCCCGAGCAGCCCGAGCGCGACGACCGAGCCGGGGAAGTCCGCGTCGCCGTGGCGGACCCAGCGCAGCTCCCCGTCAGGACCGACGAACTGCAGGCCGCGGACCGCGGTCGACAGGTTCCCGTTCAGGTCGCCGGAGCCGTGCGTGCCGGTCGAGATCGCGCCCGCGACGGAGATGTGCGGCAGCGAGCCCATGTTGTGGAGGGCCCACCCCGCCTCCGTGAGGAACGTCGCGACGGCCGCGTAGCGGGTGCCTGCGCCGACCGTGGCGACGCGGCGTTCCTGGTCGAGCGCGAGGTCCGGGGCGATCTCGGTGGTGGTGACGAGCACGCCCTCGGTGTCCGCGATGTCGTTGAACGAGTGCCGGGTGCCGAGCGCCCGGATGCGCGGGGTGCGCGCGACGAGCCGCTGCACCTCGTCGATCGTCGACGGCGCCTCCACGGCGCTCGCTCCGTACTCGATGGTCCCCGACCAGTTCCGCACCCGAACCTCCTCGTCCGCACCCATCCTGCCCGACGCCGCCGGGGGTTACCGTTGCGCAGACGTCGGAAGGGAGCGCGATGGCCGCGAGCAGCGCAGGGGTCACGGACGACGTGGTCGACGAGGTGGCGCTGACCGGCCTGCTCGAGGAGCTCGACCGCGGCGCCGCGCGCTGGGCCGTCACCCCGCTCGCCGAGCGCGCCGCGCTGCTGCGCCGCACCCACACCGCCGTCGCGGAGCACGCCGCGGACTGGGCGACGACCGCGGCCCGGATCAAGGGACTCGACGCCGACTCGCCGCTCGTCGGCGAGGAGTGGCTGAGCGGGCCGTACGCGGTGCTCACCTCCCTCGCCAGGCTCGCGCGCACGCTCGACGTGCTCGCGGAGGGGCACAGCCCGCTGCGGGGGCTCGGCTTCCACGCGGCGCCCGGCGGCCGCCGCGCGGTCGACGTGATGCCCCTCGACACCACCGAGTCGCTGCTGCTGCACGGCTTCCGCGCCGAGGTCTGGTTCCCGCCGGGCACGACCGACCAGCGCGCGATGCTGACGGCGGGGCTCGGGGCGCTGCGCGTCGGGGAGTCCGGCGGGGTCGGGCTCGTGCTGGGCGCGGGGAACATCACCGCGATCCCGCCGCTCGACGTGCTGTACGGGCTCGTCGCCGGCAACCGGTCCGCGATCCTCAAGCTCAACCCGGTGCTCGCGGACATGGCCGGGCCGTTCGGGGCGGCGCTCGCGCCCCTCGTCGACGCCGGCCTGCTGCGGATCGTGCAGGGCGGGGCGGCGGTCGGCGGCCACCTCGCGCACCATCCGCTGGTCCGGCACGTGCACATCACCGGCAGCGCGGTCAGCCACGACGCGATCGTGTGGGGCGCGGGCGACGAGCCCGCCGAGCGCAAGCGGGCGGGCGCACCGCTGCTCCCGGTGCCGATCAGCAGCGAGCTCGGCGGGGCGTCGCCGATCATCGTGGTGCCGGGGACGTGGACGGAGGCGGAGCTCGCGTTCCAGGCCGAGCACGTCGCGACGATGCGGCTCCACAACGGCGGTTACAACTGCATCGCGGGTCAGGTGCTGCTCGTGTCGGCGGACTGGCCGCAGCGGGAGGCGTTCCTGGGCGCCGTCAGGGCCGCGATGGCCGCGGCACCCCCGCGGCCGGCCTGGTACCCGGGCAGCGCGGACCGGCGGGCCAAGGCGCTCGACACCTACCCGGGCGCCGAACGGCTCGGCCCGGAGGGCGGCCGCGTCCTCGTCGACGTCGGCGGCCCGGACGCCGGAGCCATGGGCTCGACCGAGTGGTTCGCGCCCGTGCTCGGGGTGGTCGACGTCGCGGGCACCGGGCAGGCCTTCCTCGACGAGGCGGTCCGCATCGCGAACGAGGAGCTGGTCGGCACCCCCGGCGCGAACGTCCTCGTCCGCCCGGAGGACCGCAGCGCGCTGGGCGCGGGGTTCGGCCGGGCGATCGCCGCGCTGCGCTACGGCACGATCGCGATCAACGCCTGGACCGGGCTCGGGTTCCTGCTCGCCGCGGCGCCGTGGGGCGCGTTCCCGGGCGGCAGCCTCGCGGACGTGGGCAGCGGCATCGGCGTCGTCCACAACGCGCTGCTCATCGACGGCGCCGAGCGCACCGTCGTGCACGGGCCGTTCCGGCCGTTCCCCGCCTCCGTGCTCGCCGGCGAGCGCGCGCTCTCCCCCAGGCCGCCGTGGTTCGTGACCGCGCGCACCGCGGCGACGACCGGCCGGCTCCTCACGGGCTTCGCCGGCGGCCGCGCGCCGTGGCTGCTCCCGGCGGCGCTCGCCTCCGCGTTCCGCGCCTAGCGTCGGCGGAGGTCCGCTACGCCGGGGAGTGGGCCGCCGGGTCGGCGAGGAGCGGGGCGAACGCGAGCTCCGCTGCGCCGATCAGCATGATCCGGTTGCCGAGCTCGCTCCGCCGGATCTCCACCCGCTCGCCGATGCCCGGCAGGGCGCGCTCCGCGACGAGCTGGTCGAGCCGCGGTCCCGCGACGGCCGCGAGCGCCGAGAGGAAGCCGCCGAGGACCACCCTGGCCGGGTTCAGCACGGTGACCGCGTTCGCGATCGCCGTCGCCAGCACGTCGACCTGCGCGTCGATCTCGCGGAGCACGACCGGGTCGCCGGACTCGATCAGCGCGGTCTCGAGGCCGTCCGCGTCCGCGCCGTCGAGACCGAGCGCGGCCAGGAGCGCCGCGCGCGACACGGCCGACTCGAACGTGCCGCGGACGCCGAGCGTGTCGAGCCGGCCCGCGGAGCTCACGATCAGGTGCCCCAGCTCCCCCGCGTGCCCGGTCGCGCCGACGAGCGGGACCCCGCCCGCCACGATGCCGCCGCCGATGCCGCTCGCGCCGCCGTTCAGGTAGACGAGGTCGCTCACCCGGCGGCCGGCGCCGATGAGCGCCTCCGCGCGCGCCCGGTGCGTGGCGTCGTTCGCGGCCGACAGGGGCACCCCGAGCAGGTCGGCGAACCGGCGCGCGAGCGGCACGTCCCGCCAGCCGAGATGCGGGGCGAGCCGCACGACCCCGTCGGCGGTGCTGACCACCCCGGGGACGGCCAGCCCCGCGCCCACGGGCGCGCGGCCCGGCTCCTGCGCGAGGAGCCGCCGTACCGCCGCCGCCGCTGCGTCCACGGTCTCCTCGACCGTCGGAGCGGCCGCGAACGGGGAGCGGTCGACCGCGAGCACCTCGCCGCCGAGCCGCACGAGCGCGACCGTGACCGCGTCCACCTCCGGGTTGATCGCGATCGCGACCGGCGCCTCCCCCGCGCGCACGACCGGGCTGGGGCGGCCGACCTGCCCCCCGGCGGCCGGCTCGTCCTCGACGACGAGCCCACGCGCGGCGAGGTCCGCCACGAGCGCGCCGACGGTCGAACGGTTCAGGCCGCTGACGCGGGTCAGCTCGCTCCGCGTCGCCGGACCGGCGTGCACGTGCTGGAGGATCAGCGCCAGGTTGCGCCGCCGCTCCGCCCCGCCCGCGCGCGTCGCGGGGTCGAGGGTCGTCACGCCGTCACTCTACGAGGGGCGTGCGGTCGCCCCGACTGCGACGGTCCGGTAACGGTTCATCGGCCACGTCGATCGCCTCTTGAAATCCGCCCGAAAGTTTCGGCACAATGTCCGAAAGTCCACCGGGCCGGTTCACCGTCGGAGCCGCCCACTCGGCCCGTCAAGCCGACCGGCCCGAGGAGCCCGCATGAGCACCACCACCAGCCCCGGCAGGCGGGAGCGCACGACGCTCTCGATGCTGGCCGAGGAGGCGGGCGTGTCGCTGTCCACCATCTCGAAGGTGCTGAACGGGCACGCGGACGTGGCGCCCGCGACGCGGCAGCGGGTCGAGGCCCTGCTCGACGCCCACGAGTACCGCAGGCGCGGCACCGCGGCGAAGGGCTCGACGCTGCTCGAGCTCGTCTTCTCGGACCTCGCGAACCCGTGGGGATCCGAGATCATGATGGGCGTCCAGGAGGTCGCCCATCACGCGGGTATGAGCCTCGTGCTCTCCCCGAGCAGCGAGCGGCACCAGCCCGGCCCAGGCTGGCTCGCGGGCGTGCTCAGACGCCGTCCCGCCGGCGTGCTGCTCGTCTCCACGGAGCCCACGCCGCAGCTCCGTGAGCGCCTCGCCTCGCGCAGCATCCCCTTCGCCGTCATCGATCCCGCCGGGGAGCTGCCGCCCGGCATCGCCTCGGTGGGCTCGACGAACTGGGCCGGCGGGTTCGCCGCGACGCGCCATCTCATCGAGCTCGGGCACACCCGCATCGCCGCCGTCAGCGGGCACGCGCACATGCTGTGCTCGTGGGCGCGGCTCGACGGCTTCCGCTCCGCGATGGGCTCCGCGGGCCTGCCCGTGCGGGAGGACTGGGTGCGGATGGGCGACTTCCTCGTGACCGGCGGCCGAGCGGCGGCCGAGCGGCTGCTCACCTCGGACGACCGCCCGACCGCCGTGTTCGCGGGCAACGACATGCAGGCCCTCGGCGTGATCGAGGTGGCGAGCGAGCTCGGCCTCCGGGTCCCGGAGGACCTCTCGATCGTGGGCTACGACGACACCCAGGTCGCGATGCTCTCGCGGCCGCGGCTCACCACCGTGCACCAGCCGATCCACCGCATGGCGGCGGAGGCGGCGCGCATCGTGCTGCGGCTCGCGGCGGGCGAGTCGGTCGAGCGGCAGCGGCTCGAGCTCGCCACGCATCTCGTCGTCCGCGACAGCACGGCCGCCCCCGCCTGACCACGGTCGACCGATTCGTGACCGAAACGAGATCACGAATCGCGGAAGTTTTCGTTGACATTGCCGTGCGGCACAACAAAACTGACCCCCGCTGCCGACGACGGTTCCGACCGCGGCGGCTGCATAATCGCAGCAGTTCAACGAGGAACGTCGACGCACCGGTCGAGGAAGCCGGGCGTCGGAGAGGACACCGAAGATGGCATCTCTACCGTCCGGATCCGGCTTCACGCGCCGCTCTCTGATCGGCGCCGGCGTCAGCGCCGCCGCAGTCGGCCTGCTGGCCGCCTGCAGCACGGGCGCAGGCAGCGGCGGCAGCGGAGGCAGCGGAGGCGGCAGCACGCTGAAGTTCTGGAACATGCCCTGGGGCCCCCAGGCGTTCCTCACCGAGGACAAGCGCATCGTCGGCGCCTACACCCCGCCCAAGGGCCAGGGCTCGGTCAGCTACCAGCAGATCCAGTGGGCGAACTTCACCCAGACCTTCTCGACCGCGGTCGCGGGCAACACGAACCCGGCCGTCAGCTCCGGCGGCGGCACCACGGCGTTCCTGTTCGAGAAGCAGGGCAAGATCCAGCACCTGGATTCCATGCTCAGCGGCTCCGACTGGACGAGCCTGAAGGCGGACTTCCTGCCGAACCTGCTCGACACCATGAAGACGCCCAACGGCTACGCCGCCGTGCCCTACAACCTGGACATGCGCCTCTTCTGGTACCGCAAGGACCTGCTCGACTCCGTCGGCGCCACGCCTCCGACCACCTGGGACGAGTTCGAGACCGCCTGCAAGAAGCTCAAGACCAAGGGCATCTACGGGTACGGCACGTACTCCGGCGCCGGTGCGTTCACGGGTGGTCACACGCTCGTCGCGCACATGATCAACAACGGTGGCGGCCTGTTCAACGCCAACCAGGAGGTCGACGCGGTCACGGACGCGAACGTCCAGGCGATCGAGTGGGTGCTCGGGCTGGTCCAGAGCGGCTACGTCGACCCGCGCAGCGCGGCCTACACCTCGGCCAACGCCTACACCCAGATGAACGCGAACAAGTTCGGCATGATCTGGGACGGCGCCGGCACCAAGGCGAACGTCAACAAGACCGTGGCCGACAACCTGTTCGTGGGCGACCCGCTGACGGGCCCGTCCGGTCAGAAGGGCGCGCTCTACTTCCCGAACAACATCTTCATCTTCAAGGCGAACAACCCGAGCATCACCGGCTCGGAGGACTTCCTGACCTACTACTACAAGAACATGAAGACGCTGTGGACGAAGCAGACGGGCATCGGCCTGCCGCCGCTCAAGTCCATCGCCACCGCTGCCTACGCGAACGACCCGGCCTCCACGAAGATCATCAACCAGTGGCAGCCGATCTCGAAGACGTGGGGCGCGCCCGGCCAGAACACGGTGTTCTACAACGTCACCAAGGTCGACGGCACGCAGCCGATGATCGCGTTCGCGCAGAGCGTGCTCGGTGGCAGCCTCAAGGGCAAGGCGGGCGCCGTGAAGGCGCTCACCACGCTGCAGAACGCGCTCAAGTCCGCGTGAGCCGCGCGGCTCGTCCGATTCGGATCCGACCCGGGAGGAACGCCTGATGGCGATCGACACCGTCACCGAGCGGGTGCAGCGGGCGAGACGCGGCGTGGGGGTGTCCGGCCGAGGGCCGGGCACCCCCGCACCACGTCGGCGTAGCACCCTCAGCCGTTCGTGGGGCACCCTGCTCGTCTTCGCGATCCCGTCGCTGGCGCTGCTGGTCCTGCTGAACCTGTTCCCCGTCGTCTACGCGTTCCTGCAGTCGCTGCAGGACGGGACGCCGTCCACGTTGCCGTGGGAGGCCGCGTTCGTCGGGCTGAGCAACTACGTCAACGTGCTCACGCAGCCGGGCTCGGGCTTCTGGCAGAGCGCCGGCTTCACGGTCGTGTTCACGATCAGCCGCGTGTTCGGCTCCTGGATCGTGGGCCTCCTGCTCGCGCTCCTGCTGCGCACGAGGATCCCCGGCAACGCCGTGTTCAAGGTGCTGCTGCTGCTGCCGTGGATCGTGCCGGTCGTGGTGTCGTCCACCGCGTGGAACTGGCTCATCGCGACGCCGCAGAGCCCGGTGCCGATCATCTTCTCCTGGATCGGCATCCAGAACGCGAACTTCCTGGTCGACCCGACCTTGGCGCAGATCGTCGTCTGCGTGTTCAAGGTCTGGATCAGCTTCCCGTTCATGATGATGATGATGTCCTCGGCGCTCGCGTCGGTGGACGTCAACGTCTACGAGGCGGCGAAGATGGACGGTGCGTCCTCGTGGCAGACGTTCACGGGCATCACGCTGCCGATCATCTCGAGGTCGACGTACATCAGCTGGATCCTGATGACGATCTTCTGCGTGAACGACTTCCCGACGATCTTCCTGCTGACCCAGGGCGGCCCGATCAACGCGACCACCTCGCTGATCGTGCTCGCGTACCAGGACGCGTTCCAGAACCTGCAGACCGGCCCGGGCACCGCGATCGCGTTCATCATGACGTTCGTGCTCGTGATCGTGTCCGTCGTGCTGTACCGGCAGATCAAGAAGGTGAACATCGAATGACCCAGACCATCGCCGCCGCGGGCGCCACCTCGGCGACCCTCGGCGAGGTCAAGCGCCGTACCGCACGGACGGACCCGAAGCGCGGCCAGTGGTGGCGCTTCCTGCTGATCGTCGTGATCACCGCCCTGGTGATCGCACCGATCATCGCCGTGCTGATCCTGTCCACGCAGCCCAGCCAGTCGACCCAGGGCGCGTCGTCGTTCACATTCGCGAACTTCAGCTACGTGTTCGCGCAGACCGGGGTGATCGGCTGGCTCGTGAACAGCCTGATCGTCGCGCTCGCGACGGTCATCGTCGCGGTCGCGGTCGCGGCACCGGCCGGCTACGTGCTGTCCCGGGTGCGGAACCGCCTCGTGTCCGGCTACTCGCTGATCCTGTTCGTGATCCAGTCGCTGCCGGTGGTGACGTCGGTCATCCCGCTGTTCATCACCTTCTCGGTGCTGGGGCTGAACAACTCGCTCGTCGCCGTCGCGATCATCTACATCGGGTCGACCATGTCGGTCGCGATCTGGATGATGGCGGCGTACTTCGACTCCATCCCGATCTCCCTCGAGGAGGCGGCGTGGATGGACGGCGCGAGCGTCTTCGGCAGCTTCCGGAGGATCGTCCTCCGGAACTCCCTGCCGGGCATCCTGTCGACCGCGATCTTCTCGTTCCTGCTCGCCTGGAACGATTACCTGATCGCGCTCATCTTCCTGCAGGACGAGCGGGTCTACACCCTGCCGAAGGGTCTCGAGACCTTCTTCCAGCAGAACGCGGTGGACTGGGGTCCGGTCATGGCGGTCGCCGTCGTGATGATGATCCCGCCGGTGATCGTGTTCGCCTTCCTGAACCGGTACTTCAGCGTCGGCGGCATCGGCGGTTCGCTCGCCGGCCGCTAGGACCGCGGATCCGGAACACCCTCGCGGATCCGGAGATACCCGACGACACGCCGGCCAGGACACGGTCCCAGCGGGGTGTCGCCCAGGATCTCCGGATCCGCGCACGTGTGAGAGGCAGAAGATGAGCACGCTCAGCGCTGCGGTCGACCGGATCCTGCCGGCCGTCGACGGCGTCCCCGCCGGCTGGGCCGGCGGCGTGGCCCAGTACCTCGAGACCGCCGGTCGCGATCTCGACTGGGCGCGGGACGCCCTGGACCGTCTGGTGTCGCGACTCGGGTCCGGGTTCGAGTCCCTCCAGGACCGCGAGCAGGACGCCGCGCTCCTCGCGCTCTCCGACGAGGCGCCGGAGGAGGTCGCCGCGCTCGTCCGCGTCGCGTTCGAGGGCTACTACGCGGCTCGCCCCGGCGCGCAGCCGGCAGGGCTCGCGGCGGTCGGCTTCCAGACGGTGCCGGAGGGCGTCGTGCCCGTCGAGCCGGAGCCGCTGCCCCGGATCCGCAGCGCGGACGTCGCGCGCTCCTACGACGCGGTCGTCGTCGGGTCGGGCCCTGGCGGCGGGGTCGCCGCGGCGCTGCTGGCGGAGGCGGGCAAGCACGTGCTGCTCGTGGAGCGCGCACCGGCCCGCTCGAACACCGACCTGCGCGGCGACCACCTGCACGGCAAGCGCAATGCGGTCTACGACCCGTCCGCCGGCCCTGGCCCCGGCCACCCGCGCGAGCTGCGCCTCCAGGACGGCGGCCGCCTCTCGATCGACGGCACGGGCGACGCGTGGCTGTACGGCCTGAACGCGATGACGCTCGGCGGCGGCACCCGGCTCTGGCAGGGCATGGCGTGGCGCTTCCTGCCGGAGGACTTCCGGATGCGCACGCTGCACGGGCAGCCGGAGGACGCGAGCCTGCCCGACTGGCCCGTCGACTACGACGACATGGAGCCCTACTACTCCCGCGCGGAGCAGGAGCTCGGCGTCGCAGGCGAGGAGGGCGCGCTCACCGCGCGGACCCGTCGCACCGCGCGCTACCCGATGCCGGCGATGGGCTCGGAGCCGGCTCGCGAGCTGCTCGGCCGGGCCGCGGACGCGCTCGGCTGGGGCTGGGGGCCGATCCCCCTCGCGATCAACAGCGTGCCCCACGCCGGCCGGGCCGCCTGCGTGCGCTGCCCCCAGTGCTGCGGCCACGCGTGCCCCGTCGACGCGAAGAACGGCTCGCACAACACGTTCGTGCCCCGGGCGCTCGCGACCGGGCGGTGCGACCTGCTGCAGGACGCGGAGGTGATCGAGGTCCGGGACGGCGCCGACCGCGCCGGGGTCACGATCATGGCCGACGCCTCCGGCGACCCGGTCGAGCTCACCGTGGACGCGGAGGTGGTCGTGGTCTCGGCCGGTGCGGTCGAGACCCCTCGCCTGCTGCTCGCGTCCGGGATCGGCAACGGATCGATGGGCCGCTGGCTGCACGACCACCGCTTCGTGACGGTGCTCGGGCGGGTCGACTCCCCCGTGAAGCCCTACATCGGGCCGGGGCACTCCGTCGCGACGCTCGACCACGTGCACGGCGACACGATCCCGTGGGGCGGCGGCGTGCTCGTCGACCTGATGAGCCTCCTGCCGCTCACCTCCGCGATGCACCCCGAGCCGGGCGTCCCCGCCTGGGGCGCCGGGCACTCCCGCTGGATGCGGGACGGCCGCCGGTTCGGGTTCGGCGTGTTCGGGATGGGGCAGGAGATCCCCCACGCGGGCTCCGGGGTCCGGCTCGAGCGCCGGCTCAAGGACCGCTGGGGCAAGCCCGTCGCCTCCCTCGCCAAGTTCGCGCATCCCGCTTCCCTCGAGATCGAGGAGGGGATGGCCGTGCAGGGCGCGCGATGGCTGGAGGCGGCGGGTGCCAGGAACGTGCACCGGCAGCTCGGCACCGCGACCGCCTCCGCCGCCGGCGAGCACTCGTGCGGCACCGCGCGGATGGGCGTCGACCCGGCCGAGAGCGCGACGGACCCGTACGGCCGCCCGTGGGGCAGCAGGCGGATCGTGGTGTGCGACTCGTCGCTGCACCCGACCAACGGCAGCGTCAACCCGACGCTGACGATCGTGGCGAACGCCCTGCGCGTCGCCGAGCACCTGGTGGCGTCGTGGCCGGCGACCACCGCAGGAAGGACCGCATGACCACCCGATCGGCCCTCATCGTCCGCGGCGGCTGGGACGGGCACATGCCCGTCGAGACCACCGACTCGTTCGTCCCGTTCCTCGAGCAGCACGGCTTCTCCGTGCGGATCGAGGAGTCCAACGACGTCTACGCGGACGCCGACACCATGGCGGCGACCGACCTCGTCGTGCAGGTCGTGACGATGTCCACCATCGAGAAGGAGCCGCTCGCGGGCCTCATCGCGGCCGTGCGCGCCGGCACCGGGATGGTCGGCTGGCACGGCGGCATCGCGGACTCGTACCGGAACAGCGCCGACTACCTCCAGCTCATCGGCGGCCAGTTCGCGCACCACGCCTCCGTCAACCCGCCGGAGCAGGCGACCGGCGAGCAGGCCGACAACTACGAGCACTACACGGTGAACATCACCGACCTGGGCCGCAGCCACCCCATCACCGAGGGGATCGAGGACTTCGAGCTCACGACCGAGCAGTACTGGGTGCTGTCGGACGAGTACAACCAGGTCCTCGCGACCACCACGCAGGCGAAGCGCGACTGGGACGCCTGGGACCGCCCGGTCACCTTCCCCGCCGTGTGGACGCGGCAGTGGGGCGAGGGCCGCATCGTCGTCTCGACACCGGGCCACCGGCTCGAGATCGTCCAGGACCCGAACGTCCGTCGGATCATCGAACGCGGGCTGCTGTGGGCGGCGCGGAGGCCGTTAGGCCTCCGCGGACAAGAAGAGGAAGGAGACGCGCGATGACGCGCCCTGTCACCCTGTTCACCGGCCAGTGGGCCGATCTGCCGTTCGAGGAGGTGGCGCGGATGGCGGGCGAGTGGGGCTACGACGGCCTCGAGATCGCCTGCTGGGGCGACCACCTCGACGTCGTCCGCGCGGCCGAGGACCCCGCCTACGTCGCGGAGAAGAAGGCGGTCCTCGAGAAGAACGGCCTGCAGTGCTGGACGATCTCGAACCACCTGCTCGGGCAGGCGGTGTGCGACTCCCCCATCGACGAGCGGCACCGCGACATCCTGTCCGACCGCGTGTGGGGCGACGGGGACCCGGAGGGCGTGCGGCAGCGCGCGCAGGCCGAGATGATCACGACCGCGAAGGCCGCGAAGGCGATGGGCGTCACGACGGTCACCGGCTTCACCGGTTCCTCCATCTGGCACGCGGTCGCGATGTTCCCGCCCGCCTCCGACGCGTTCGTGCAGCGCGGGTTCGACGACTTCGTCACGCGGTGGACGCCGATCCTCGACGCCTTCCAGGAGCAGGGTGTGCGCTTCGCGCTCGAGCCGCACCCCTCCGAGATCGCCTACGACTACTGGACCTGCAAGCGGGCGCTGGAGGCGATCGACCACCCGGCGTTCGGCTTCAACTTCGACCCGTCGCACTTCGTGTGGCAGCAGCTCGACCCGTCGATGTTCCTCCAGGACTTCGCGGAGCGGATCTTCCACGTGCACTGCAAGGAGTCGGTCACGCACCTCGACGGGCGCAACGGGCGCCTCTCCTCCCACCTCCCGTGGGCCGACCCGCGGCGCGGCTGGGACTTCGTCTCGGTCGGGCACGGCGAGGTGCCGTGGGAGCGGATCTTCCGCACCCTGAACGCGATCGGCTACGCCGGCCCGACCTCGGTCGAGTGGGAGGACGCCGGCATGGAGCGCACGCAGGGCGCACCGGAGGCGCTCGAGATCGTGCGGAAGCTCAACGCCATCCAGCCGCCCGCGGCCGCCTTCGACGCCGCCTTCTCCACGAAGCAGGAGTCATGACCGAGACGCTGAACGTGGCCGTCGCCGGCTACGCCTTCATGGGCCGCATCCACACGGCGGGCTGGGCGCAGGCCGCCAAGTTCTTCGGCACCCCCGCGCGCGTGACCCACGTGATCGGACGGAACCGCGCCAAGACGCAGGAGTTCGCGGACGCGTTCGGGATCCCGAACGTGCTCACCGACTGGCGGGACGCGGTCACCGACCCGGACATCCACATCGTGGACGTCTGCACGCCCGGCGACAGCCACGTGGACATCGCGATCGGTGCGCTCGAGGCGGGCAAGCACGTGCTCTGCGAGAAGCCGCTGGCGAACTCCGTCGAGGGCGCCGAGCGCATGGTCGCCGCCGCCGAGGCGGCGGCGCGACGCGGCGTCCGGTCGATGGTCGGGTTCTCCTACCGTCGTACGCCTGCGCTCGCCTACGCCCGGCAGCTCGTGCAGGAGGGCCGGATCGGCGACATCCGGCACATCCGCGCGAACTACCTGCAGGACTGGATCGCGGATCCCGAGTTCCCGCTCGTGTGGCGGCTCGACAAGGACGCGGCGGGATCCGGTGCGCTCGGCGACATCGGGGCGCACATCATCGATCTCGCGACGTTCCTGACCGGACACCGCCTCACGGGGCTGACCGGGCTCACCGAGACCTTCGTGAAGACGCGGCCGAAGCTCGCCGAGCTGACGGGCGGCCTGACCGCGAAGGCGTCGGAGGAGCGCGGCGAGGTGACCGTGGACGACGCGGCGGTCTGGGTCGGCCGGACCGACGGCGGCGCGCTCGCGACGCTCGAGGCGACCCGGTTCGCGGTCGGCAGGAAGAACGCGCTCCGGATCGAGCTGAACGGTTCGAAGGGCTCGCTCGCGTTCGACTTCGAGCGGATGAACGAGCTCGAGTTCCTCGACGCCTCGCTGCCCGCGACGGAGAACGGCTTCCGCCGCATCCTCGTCACCGAGCCCGAGCACCCGTATGCGGGCGCCTGGTGGCCGGCAGGGCACGGCCTCGGCTACGAGCACGCCTTCACCCACGAGGTGAAGGACTTCGTCGACGACGTCGTCGCGGGCCGCGACCCCGAGCCCTCCTTCGCGGACGGCCTCGCGGTGCAGCGCGTCCTCGCAGCCGTCGAGGCCTCAGGAGGCAACTGGGTCGACCTCCGACCCTGACTGCATTTCGAAGGGGTTTCTGCGGGCCTCCGGCCGGCAGAAACCCCTTCGAAATGCACGCCGCGAGGGTCTGCGGCTACCAGGAGTCGGGGGTCGCGCCCTCCGGGACCGCCTCAGGGCGCTCCACCGTAGTCGTCAGCGTGATCACCGCGTGCTCGGCCGAGCTGCGCGGGATCGCGTCCATGATCTCGAGCACGTGCTGCGCGAGGTCGCCGGAGGCGCGGTGCGGCCGCCCGGTCGCGATCGCGTGCGCCATGTCCGCGAGGCCGTAGCCACGGCCGGCGCCGGCGTAGCCGGCGTTCGGCGCGACCGTGCGCCACTCCCCGTCGTCGACCAGCCACGCCTCGACCGGGTCGTCGAACCGGTTGGGGTCCGGCACCGCGATCGTGCCCGCGGTGCCGTGCACCTCGAACAGCGGCGCGCGGGTCGCCCAGGTGTCGAAGGAGAAGGACACGCGCGAGACCGCCCCGCTCGCGTGCTCGAGGATGCCGCTCACCCCGGTGTCGACGGCGACCTCGATCGCCTCCCCCGCCTTCGGCCCGGTCGCGACGGACCGCTCCCGCGGGGACCGGATGCTCACACCGGAGACCCGGACGACCGGCCCGAGCATCGTCACGAGCGCGGTCAGGTAGTACGGCCCCATGTCGAGCAGCGGCCCACCGCCCGGCTGGTAGTAGAACGCGGGGTTCGGGTGCCAGCGCTCGTGTCCAGGAGCGCTCCAGTGCGCGTCGGCGGTCAGCACCTGCCCGATCGCGCCGTCGTCGATCAGCCGGCGGGCGGTCTGGATGCCGGTGCCGAGCACGGTGTCCGGCGCGCTGCCGACCCGCAGGCCGCGCTCGGCGGCGAGCGCGAGCATCGGGACCGCGTCCGAGGGGCGCAGCGCGAGCGGCTTCTCGGCGTACACGTGCTTGCCGGACTCGAGCACCCGCATCCCGACCTCGACGTGCGCGGCCGGGATCGTGAGGTTGAGCACCGCGTCGATGTCGTCCGAAGCGAGCAGCTCGTCGACCGTGCGGGCGACGACGCCCTGCTCGGCCGCGACCTCACCCGCTCTGGCCATGTCGAGGTCGGCGACGGCCACCAGCCGCAGGTTCGGCAGAGACGGGAGGCTCGCGAAGTACTGCGCGCTGATGTTCCCGACCCCGATGATGCCCAGTCGCATCGGTTCCTCGCTCATGCCAGCGTCCTCGCCTTCGGGTCCCAGTCCGCCGGCAGCGGCTCCGGTGCGAGCACCCGGCTCGTCACCTCGACACTCGCGCCGGTCTCCGCCGCCCGCGTCGCCGCGAGCATGATGTCGAGCACGTGCGCGGCGAGGGCACCGGAGGCCCGTTCGGGCACGCCGGCCGCGATCGCCCGTGCGAGCTCGAGCACGCCGAGCCCGCGACCGTCGGCCGGCCCCGTCGCCTCGATCGTCTCGGGCGTCGGCTGCTCCGGACCGGTCAGGCCCTTCCAGGCGGCCATCGTCCAGAGCTGCGACTGCCCGTCGAACATGTTCGGGTCGGGCAGCACGATCGCGCCGTCGGTGCCGGTGATCTCGAAGAAGCCGGCCCGCGGGATCGCGGACTGGAACGAGAAGGTGGCCTGCGCGGACGTGCCGTGCTCGAACTCGAGCAGCAGCGCCGAGTGCGTCGGCACGGTGACGTCGAACTCGGTGCCGGCCCGCGGCCCGGACTCGACGGTCCGCACGGGCCGGGCGATCGAGCCGACCGCCGAGACGCGGACGACCGAGCCGAACACGCTGACGAGGGTCGTCAGGTAGTACGGCCCCAGGTCGAGCAGGGGGCCGCCACCGGCCTGGAACAGGAACTCGGGCGCCGGGTGCCAGCGGTCCGGTCCGGGGTTCAGCACCATCGTCGTCGCGGTCTGCGGGGCGCCGATCCGGCCGTCGGCGATCGCCCGGAACGCGCTCTGCAGCCCGGCGCCGAGCACGGTGTCGGGCGCGACGGCGACCCGGAGGCCTGCGGCCTCCGCGGCGTCGAGCACCTTCCTCGCGTCGGCCGCGTTCGTCGCGATCGGCTTCTCGCTCCAGACGTGCTTGCCCGCGGCGAGGATCGCGAGATCCACCTCCGCGTGCACGGCGGGGAGCGTCAGGTTGACGACGATCTCGATGCCGTCGTCGGCGAGCAGCTCCTCCGTCGTCCCCGAGGCGGGGATGCCGAACTCCTCCGCGCGCGCCCTGGCGCGCTCGAGGTCGATGTCGGCGACGAACCGCACCTCGAGGTCCGGGAACGTCGTCAGGTTGGCCAGGTACTGGGCGCTGATCACCCCGGCGCCGATGACGCCCACACCGACGGTCATTCGGCTCCCTCCAGGTGGGTCACGTAGGCGAGAGAGGCGGCGAGGCCGTCCATCGTGTCCCCCGCGTAGTCGTCGAACTCGAGCACCCGCATCGCCGTCGGTGCGGCGGCGAGCACGGCGGGCACGTCCATCGCACCCTCGCCCGCGGGCAGCTGGGCCTTCGTGTCGCGGGACTTGTCGCCGTCCTTCACGTGCAGGAAGCGGACGCGGTCGCCGAGTCGGCCGAGGAGGTCCGGCGCGCTCTCGCCGCCGACCTCGACCCAGTACGTGTCGACCTCGAGGACCACCTGGTCGTCGAGGCGGGCGGCGAGCTGCTCGAGCGCCGGCGTGCCGTTCGGCCGCGCCTCCAGCTCCCACCAGTGGTTGTGGTACCCGAACACGAGGTCGTACTCGCGCGCCCGCTCCGCCACGCGGTTCATGCGCTCGGCGATGCGTGCGATGCCGTCGACCGACTCCCAGTCGTCCGTGCGGTGGGCCGGGTCGATGACCGTGCGCACGCCGAGCGCGGCCGCGGCCTCGAACGCCGGCGCGGGGTCGCTCAGCTCGAGCACGCTCGCGTGCGCGGACGGCGCCGCCAGCCCGGTCGCCGCGAGCGCGGCCGCGTACCGGTCCGACCCCGCGACGAACACGCCGTAGGGCTCGACGTTCGTGAAGCCGAGCTCGGCGAGGCGCTCGAGCGTGCCCTCGAGGTCGTCGGCGAGCCGGTCCCGGACGGAGTAGAGCTGGACGGAAACGGGACCTCGGGCCATGCGGCGCTCCTTCGCACTCGCGCACCCGCCCGATCCGCGAGTCGCGCGTGCTCCATCCAACCACGCTCCATGTTGTGGTCCGCAACATTCACCGGCCGTCGGCGGCGCGTCGGGCCGTCGTCCTCCGCTCCACGAGGCGGGTGGCGAGCGTCACGTGGGGGCGGCGCAGCTCGTGCTGCGCGAGCAGCGACAGCATCATCGCCACCGCCTCGTTGCCGAGCTGCTGCATCGGCTGCCGCACCGTGGTGAGCGGCGGATCGGCACGCGCCGCTTCCGGGACGTCGTCGAATCCGACCACGGAGAGCTGCTCGGGCACGGACAGCCCGCGGGCCTGCGCGACCTGCACGGTGGCGATCGCGGAGAGGTCGTTGGCCCCGAACACGGCGGTCGGCGGGTCGGCGAGGTCGAGCAGCGCGGCCGCCGCTTCGCGGCTGAGGCGGAGCTCGTAGTTGCCCGCCCGGACGAGCGCGGGGTCGAACGGGATGCCGGCGTCCTCGAGCGCGCTGCGGTAGCCGGCCTCGCGGAGGAGCGCGGACCGGAGGTCCTGGCGACCGGAGACGAATCCGATGCGCCGGTGCCCGAGGCCGATCAGGTGCTGCATGGCGAGTCGCGCGCCGCCGTAGCCGTCGGAGTCGACCGTCGGCAGCCCGGCAGGCCCGGTGTGCGGGTCGATGGCGACGAGCGGGATCGGCCCGGGGAGGTCGACGACCGTCGGAGCGACGAGGATCGCGCCGTCGAGCGTGCCGGCGAGCCGGGCGAGGGACCGCCGCTCCCATCCGTCGTGCTCGTTGCCGGTCAGGCTGCTGTACGCGAGCAGGTCGTTGCCGCTGTCGCCCAGCGCGACGCCGATGCCCTTCATCACCTCGGTCGAGAAGGGCTCGAAGGCGGCGATGAACACCCCGACCACGCCGGTCCGAGACGACCGCATGCTGCTCGCGCCGAGGCTCGAGGCGTAGCCCAGCTCGTTCGCGACCCGCAGCACGCGGGCCGCCGTCTCGCTGCCGACCCCGTACCGGCCGTTGATCGCCTTCGACACCGTGGCGACCGAGACCCCGGCCGCGGCGGCCACGTCGGTGATGGTCGGGCGGCGCTGCACGGGTCGATCGTAACGACACGCAAACGGTTTCGAAAACGTTTGACTCCGTCCTCGGGTCTGACTGATCCTCGACGCGCCTCGCTCCAGCAGGCACCCCCTCGAAGAAGAGAAGACAGGTGCATCCGTGAGACCTTCACGCCTCCTCGCCGCCACCGCGGTCCTGCTCGCGGGCGCTGCGGCGCTCACCGGCTGCAGCGGCCAGAGCGGCTCGTCGTCCGGCGGCTCGACCCTGACCGTCTGGCAGAACGCCACGACCGGCCCCGGGCTGCAGTTCTGGAAGGACGCGGCCGCCGCGTTCGAGAAGTCGCACAAGGGCGTCACCGTCAAGATCGTGACCGTCCAGAACGAGGACTTCGACGGCAAGCTGCAGACCGCGATGAACTCGGGCGCGGCGCCGGACGTCTTCCTCCAGCGCGGCGGCGGCAAGATGCAGGCGATGGTCGACGCCGGCCAGGTGAAGGACATCACCTCCGGCATCAGCTCGTCGGTCAAGAGCCTCATCCCGAAGGCGTCCTTCGGCGCCGAGTCGATCGGCGGCAAGGTCTACGCCATGCCCCTCTCGGTCCTCCCGAGCGGCATCTGGTACTCGAAGGACCTGTTCGCGAAGGCCGGCATCTCCGGCGTCCCCGGCACGATGGACGAGCTGAACGCGGACATCGCGAAGCTCAAGGCGAAGGGGATCACCCCGGTCGCGCTCGGCGCGAAGGACGCGTGGCCGGCCGCGCACTGGTACTACAACTTCGCGCTGCGCGAGTGCTCGCCCTCGGCCATCGAGGCCGCCGCGAAGTCGAAGACCTTCGACGACCCCTGCTGGCTGAAGGCCGGCCAGGACCTCGCCGCGTTCAACGCCACGAAGCCCTTCAACGACGGCTTCCTCACCACCGCAGCCCAGCAGGGCGCCGGCAGCTCGGCCGGGCTCGTCGCCAACCACAAGGCGGCGATGGAGGACATGGGCGCGTGGGATCCGGGCGTGATCGCCTCCCTCACGCCGAACCAGAAGCCGCTGCCCGACCTCGGCTGGTTCCCCTTCCCGGAGATCTCGGGCGGTCAGGGGAAGCCGGGTTCGATCCTCGGCGGCGTCGACGGCTACTCCTGCTCGCAGAACGCGCCGGCGATCTGCGTCGACTTCCTGAACTCCCTCGCATCCACGTCGGAGCAGACGGCCTACTACAAGGCCTTCGACGCGCCGCCCGTGAACCTCGAGGCGCAGAAGTCGGTCACCGAGCCCTATCTGAAGGACGTCCTCGCCGCCTACAACAAGGCGCCGTTCGTCTCGCAGTGGCTCGACACGGTGTACGGCCAGAACGTGGGCAACGCGCTGAACGTGAGCGTCGTGAACCTCCTCGCCGGCAAGTCGAACGCCGCGGGCATCGTGTCCACGGTGGACCAGGCCGCGAAGAAGGGCTGAGCGGCAGCCATGACCATCCACGAGCCGCTCTCCGCGAGCCGCTCGTCGGGACCGGGATCGACCACGGGGGGCGGCGTCGTCACGCCGCCCCCCGTGGCGCGCCGCCGCACCACGGGATCGTGGCGCGGCCGGCTCGAGATCGCCGTCCTGACGGGGCCCGCCCTCGCCGTCTTCGTCCTCTTCGTGATCTTCCCGGTCGTCGCGGCCGCCTACTACGGCTTCTTCCGCTGGGCCGGGTACGGCGTGCCGACCCAGTTCGTCGGCCTGCAGAACTACCTCACGATCCTCCAGGACCCCACCTTCATCGCCGCGCTCGGCCACAACGCGACCATCGTCGTGCTGTCGCTCGTGCTGCAGGGACCGATCGCGATCCTGCTCGCGCTCCTCCTCAACCGGAAGATGCGGGGGCAGACCCTCATCCGCGTCCTGATCTTCGTGCCGTACGTGATCTCCGAGGTCGTCGTGGGCACCGGGTGGTCCCTGATCCTGCAGACGAGCGGCGCGCTGAACGACCTGCTGCGGTCAGCAGGTCTCGGCTTCCTCGCCACGGACTGGCTGGCCGATCCGAACGTCGCGATCTGGACGCTGATGGGGATCATCACCTGGAAGTACGTCGGGTTCGCGGTGATCCTCTTCCTCGCCGGCCTCCAGGGCATCCCCGAGGAGCTGACGGAGGCGGCGTCGATCGACGGCGCGTCCTTCTGGCAGATCCAGCGGCGCATCACCCTGCCGCTGCTCGGCCCGACGATCCGGATCTGGGTCTTCCTGTCGATCATCGGCGCGCTGCAGCTGTTCGACCTCGTCTACATCATCTGGGGCCAGTACGTGGCTTCGACGGCCGGCACCTCGACGATGGCGACCTACCTCGTGGTCAACGGCCGCGACGCCGGCAGCTACGGGTACGGCAACGCCGTCGCCGTCGTGCTCTTCCTCGTCTCCCTGATCGTCGCCCTCCTGTACCAGCGCTTCGTGCTGCGCCGGGACACCGAGGGCGCCCTGACCGGAAAGGGCCGCTGATGGCGCTCGAAGCCCTCCCCTCCTCCGCCCTGCGGCGTCCCCGCAAGGCCCGGCCGACCACGCGCAGCACCGCGTCGACCGCGGCGGTCTACGTCGTCGCCGCCGTCGTGATCCTGCTGATGCTCGCTCCCGTCGCGTACATCGTGATCGGGGGGTTCCGCACGAACTCGCAGATCACCACCTCCCCCGCCGGCTTCCCCACGACCTGGGTGGTCTCCAACTACCTCGACGTCCTCACCGGCGGGGTGTTCTGGCAGCTCGTCGGCAACTCGCTGATCGTGGGCCTCGCGACGACCGCCGGGGTCGTGGTGCTCGGCCTGATGGCGAGCTTCGCGATCGCCCGGTACGAGTACCGGCTGCGCGGGGCGATGTACGCGCTCTTCGCCGCGGGCCTGATGTTCCCCGTCACCGTGGCGATCACGCCGCTCTACATCGTCGTGAAGGACCTCGGGCTCGCGAACACGCTGGCCGGCGTGATCCTGCCGCAGATCGCGTTCGGCCTGCCGACGACGATCATCATCCTGGTGCCGTTCCTCCGGGCGATCCCGGCGGAGATCCAGGAGGCCGCGGAGATCGACGGCGCGAGCCGGCTCGGCTTCTTCTGGCGGATGGTGATCCCGCTGTCGCTGCCCGGCGTCGTGACGGTCGGCATCCTCGCGTTCATCGGTAGCTGGAACGGCTACCTGCTGCCGCTGTTCATCCTGAACGACCCGTCGACGTTCACGCTGCCGCTCGGCGTCCAGCAGTTCTCGTCCCAGTACTCGGTCGACACGGCGCGGGTGCTCGCCTTCACCTCGCTGTCGATGCTGCCGGCGCTCGTGTTCTTCTCGATCTTCCAGCGCCGCATCGTCGGAGGCCTCACGGGGGCGGTGAAAGGATGACGGACGTGATCGAACGGCCCGGCACCCCGACATCCGCCTTCTCGGACCGGGTGGTCGAGCTCCTCGGGCGGATGACGCTCGAGGAGAAGCTCGCGCAGCTCGTCGGGTTCTGGGTCGACCAGGGCGGCGAGGCGGTCGCGCCCATGCAGGGCGAGATGGCGCCGTCGCCGGCGTACGAGGAGGCCACCCGGCACGGGCTGGGCCAGCTCACGCGCGTCTACGGCACGCGGCCGGTCGACCCGCTGGAGCGCGCGCGATGGCTCCGTTCGGAGCAGCGGCGCCTGAAGGCCGCGACGCGGCTCGGCATCCCGGCGCTCGTGCACGAGGAGTGTCTGACCGGGCTCGCCGCCTGGCAGGCCGCCACCTTCCCGACGCCGCTCGCCTGGGGCGCGGCGTTCGACCCGGCGCTCGTCGAGCGGATGGCCGCTCTGATCGGCGAATCGATGCGGACCATCGGCGTCCACCAGGGCCTCGCCCCGGTGCTCGACGTCATCCGCGACCCGCGCTGGGGTCGCGTGGACGAGTGCATCGCGGAGGACCCGTACGTCGTCGGCACGATCGGCACCGCGTACGTGCGCGGGCTGCAGTCGGCCGGGATCCACGCGACCCTGAAGCACTTCGTCGGGTACTCGGCGTCCCGCGCAGGGCGCAACCACGCCCCCGTGTCGATCGGGCAGCGCGAACTGCAGGACGTGTTCCTGCCGCCGTTCGAGATGGCCGTGCGGGACGGCGGGGCGCGGTCCGTCATGAACTCCTACACGGAGCTCGACGGCGAACCGGTCGCGACCGCGCGCCGGCTGTTCACGGACCTGCTCCGCGACGCGTGGGGCTTCGACGGCGTCGTCGTCTCGGACTACTTCGCCGTGGCCTTCCTCGCGGTGATGCACCGGGTCGCCGCGGATCGCGGCGAGGCCGCCGCCCTCGCCCTCGAGGCCGGCATCGACGTCGAGCTGCCGACCGGGGACGCGTTCCTCGCCCCGCTGGCGGAGCGCATCGCAGCGGGCGACGCGGACGAGGGGATCGTCGACCTCGCGGTGCTGCGCGTGCTCGCGCAGAAGGAGTCGCTCGGCCTGCTCGACGAGACGTTCGACGCGGAGCCGGAACCCGTCGACCTCGACTCCCCCGCCCACCGCGACGCGGCGCTGCGGCTCGCGGAGGAGTCGCTCGTGCTCCTCGCGAACGACGGCGTCCTGCCGCTCGCGGGCGCCGCGCGGTCCCGCATCGCGGTGATCGGGCCGAACGCGGACCGGTCCGAGGCGCTCATGGGCTGCTACTCGTTCGCGAACCACGTGCTCGCGCACCACCCGGGCGTGCCGCTCGGGTTCGCGATCCCGACGGTGCTCGAGTCCCTCCGGGCCGAGCTGCCCGACGCGACCGTGACCTCGGCGCTCGGCGCCGAGGTGGAGGGCGACGACCGCTCCGGCTTCGCCGCGGCGGTCGAGGCGGCGTCCGCGGCCGAGGTCGCCGTCGTCGTCGCAGGCGACCAGGCCGGCCTCTTCGGCCGCGGCACGGTCGGCGAGGGCAACGACGCGGAGTCGCTCGAGCTCCCCGGGGTGCAGCGCGAGCTCGTCGAGGCGGTCGTGAAGACCGGCACCCCGACCGTGCTCGTGCTGCTCACGGGCCGCCCATACGCGATCGAGTGGGCGCTCACCGGCCCCGGCGCGCCCGCCGCGGTCGTGCAGGCGTTCTTCCCCGGCGAGGAGGGCGGGACCGCGATCGCCCGGGTGCTGAGCGGCCGGACGGCGCCGTCCGGCCGGCTGCCGGTCTCCCTCCCCCGCAGCGCGGGCGCGCAGCCGTACTCGTACCTGCACCCGGTGCTCGGCGGCCCGTCCGAGGTCACCGCGGTCGACCCGACGCCCGTGCTGCCGTTCGGCCACGGCCTCACGTACACGACGTTCGAGCGCTCCGGCCTCGAGGTCGACGAGACGGTCGAGGCCGGGCACACGTTCACCGCGACCGTCCGCGTGCGGAACACGGGCGGCCGGGCGGGCACGGACGTGGTCCAGCTCTACGCCGCCGACCTCGTCGCGTCCGTCACGCGACCGGTCGCGCAGCTGCTCGCGTACGAGCGGGTCAGCCTCGAACCGGGCGAGGAGGCGGTCGTCCGCTTCGCCGTGCCGACGACGCGTCTCGCGTTCAGCGACCGCCGGATGGTGCGGATCGTCGAGCCGGGCGAGGTCCGGCTCTGGGTCGGGCCCTCCTGCTCGGTCGAGGAGACCGTCGCGTCGCTCACGATCACCGGGCCGGTCCACGACGTGGTCTCGACCGACGCCCGCGCGGCGACCGCGACCGTGCAGCGCGTCCCCGCCCGGTGCTCAGAACGGGAAGGTGCCCGGCGTCCTCCGCACGGTGATCCACCGCGTCTCGGTGAACGCCTCGATGTTCGCCTCCGCGCCGCCCAGCCGGCCGCCGGTGCCCGACGAGCCGGTGCCGCCGAACGGGGTGTTCGCCTCGTCGTTCACGGTCTGGTCGTTCACGTGCACGATCCCGGTCGGGATGCGCTGCGCGAGCTCGAGCCCCCGCATCGCGTCCGCGGTCACGATGCCGAGCGACAGGCCGTACTCGCTCGCGGTGGCGATCTCGATCGCCTCGTCGTCGGTGCGGAAGCTCGTGACGGACGCGACCGGGCCGAAGACCTCCTCGGTGAACGCGGGCGCGTCGATCGGCGAGTTCGCGAGCACCGTCGGGCGGTAGAAGAGGCCGTCGAACGTGCCGCCGGCCCGCAACTCGGCGCCCATCGCGATCGAGCCCTCGACCAGCTCGGCGATGTGGTCGCGCTGCCGCTCGTCGATGATCGGGCCGAGGTGCACATGGTCGGTCGCCGGGTTCCCGACCGCCATCGAGTCCGCCTTCGCGGCGAGCTTCTCGACGTACTCGTCGTACAGGGACTCGTGCACGATGTGCCTGCCGACCGTCATGCAGATCTGGCCCTGGTGCAGGTAGGAGCCCCACGCGGCGAGGTTCACGGCCTGGTCGACGTCGGCGTCCTCGAGGATCAGGAACGCCGAGTTCCCGCCGAGCTCGAGGTGCGCGCGCTTCAGATGCCTGCCCGCGAGCTCCCCGACGATCCGGCCGGCGCGCGTCGAGCCGGTGAACGCCACGACCCGGACGTGCGGGTCCTCCACGAGCGCCTGCCCGACGTCCGCGCCACCGGTGACGAGCTGCAGCACGCCCGCGGGCAGCCCCGCCTCCTCGAAGATGCGCACCATCGTCACGCCGCCGGTCACGGCCGTGCGGGGGTCGGGCTTCAGCAGCACGGCGTTGCCGAGCGCGAGGGCCGGCGCCACGGCGCGGATGCCCAGGATGATCGGCACGTTGAACGGCGAGATCACGCCGACGACGCCCGCCGGGACGCGCTGCGCGAGGGACAGCCTGGGCTCCTCGCTCGAGAGGATCGAGCCGAGCGGGTGCGAGGGCAGCGCCGCGGCCTCGTAGCACTCGGCGGCGCCGACGTGCAGCGCGAACCCGGCGAGCGCGGGCACGGCGCCGACCTCGCGGATGTTCCAGCCCATCACCTCGTCGGCGTGCTGCTCGTACAGCTGCGCGGCCTTCCGCAGCACCGCGGCCCGCACGGGGTGCGGCGTCGCGGCCCAGGCCTTCTGCGCCTCGGCGGCGGAGGCCGCTGCCCGGGCGACGTCCTCAGGAGCCGCGATGCCGACCCGGCCGAGCTCGGCACCGGTCGCCGGCTCGATCACGGGCACGTCCCCGCCGTGCCCGACGGTCCACCGCCCGTCCAGGAAGAGCTTCCCGGACCAATCCGCACCGTCGAGCAGACCCGTGGTGGCCGTCGACCCGTCGATCATCGTCATCGTCACAACTCCTTCGTCGCGCTCCATCGACCGGGCTCCGCGCACCGGCACGACTCCTCGGGCGCCATTCTGCCTCCGGTCACCCCGGCAGGTGCACCGAGGTCGCACCGTCGCCGGCGGACAGGGCGAATCCCGCCTCGCGGCCGTCGGCCCTGACGACGTAGTCCCCGGCGAAGCCCGTCACCCGCACCGCGCCGTCCCTGTCGGTGCGCAGCACGGTCGCCGGCATCCACCACTCGCCGCGGATGAGCCGCTCGAGCGCGGCGTAGCCCGGCTTCCGCGAGCCGTCCTTCCGCAGCAGCCCGACCGGCGCGCCCAGCCACGCACCGGCGTCCGTGAGGCCCCAGTAGTTCACGACCTCGACCGCGGGGTGCCCCACGAGCGTGCGGTAGTGCCGGACCAGCTCGTCCGCCTGCCGCGCCTCCCCCTCCTCGGTGCTCGGCCACTCCGGGATCCGGTAGTCGTTCAGGTCCTCGATCCCTGGCGGCATCAGGTGCCCGCTGACGAGGCTCGTCTCCGTCATGTGGAGCGGCAGGCCGAACCGGGCGAAGCGGTCGAGCACGGCGGTCGTCGCCTCCTCGCCCCGGTACCCCTGGTGCATGTGGGTCTGGAGGCCGATCGCGTCGACGGCGACGCCCGCCTCCAGCACCTGCTCGATGAGCCGCTCGTATGCGGGCGACAGATCGAAGTCGTTGATGAGCAGCGTCGCGCCCGGGTTGCCCGCGCGCGCCTCCTCGAACGCGAGCCGGACCGTCTCGAGCCGCCCCTTCTCGGCCGCGAGGTCCGTGATCCGGTTCGCGCCGTTGGCGAAGACCGGCATGATCACGGCCTCGTTGATCGCGTCCCACACGTCGATGAGCCCGGCGAACGCGGCGGGGAGCGCCCGGCTGCGCTCGCGCTGCAGCCGCTCCACCTCGTCGAGCGGCAGTGCCGCCTGCCAGGCGGGCGTGACCGTGTGCCACAGCAGCGGGTGCCCCTTCACCGTCACGCCCCGGTCGACGAACCACTGCGCCGTGCGCCGGAGGCGCTCCTCGTCGGTGACGCCGCGCTCGGGCTCGTAGCGACCCCAGTAGAACGGCAGCGTCGCCTGGTTGAACAGGCCGAGGTAGGCCGGCTCGAGGACCTCGAGCGGCAGCCCCTCCGCGGTGCCGAACGCCTCCACGTCCTCCGCGCCGCGGGGCGCCGGGCCGCCGACGAGCGGCAGCAGGTCGAAGCCGATGGTGCCGAAACCGAACGCCTGACGGCGCTGCTCGACGAGCACGTCGGCGTCCCGCAGCGGCTCACCGTGCGCGTCGAGGACGCGCACGGTCGCGTCGGCGCGGTGGTGGGCGGGAATGCCGCCCGTCACCGCCGGAGCTCCGCGGCGAACAGGCGCAGCGCCGCCGCGATGTCCTCCGCGCCGCCGCCCTCGTGCCCGTTGTAGGGGTGGACGAGGATCTCCTTCCGCTCAGAGGGCGCGGCGTTGAACGCCGCGAACGGACCGGACGGCGGCACGATCGCGTCCATCAGCGCGGCCGAGATAACGAGCGGCGCGGTGATGCGGGACGCGAGCACCGCGCCGTCGATCCTGGCCAGGACGCCGAGCACGTGGTCGGCCCGGTCGCGGTGGACCGCGAGGTAGTCGACGAGCTCGTGGAACGGCCGGGCGTCCGTGATCGTCATCGACCGCGGGATGTCGCAGAGGAACGGCACGCGCGCGGCGACGGCGCGCACGTCCTCCGCGAGCGCACCGGCGGCGAGCGCGCCGGCGCCTCCCTGGCTGCCGCCCGTCACCCCGACGCGGGAGCCGTCGACGCCCGGCAGCGCGCGGACGGCGTCGACCGCGAGCACCGCATCCGTGAAGAACCGCGTGTAGTAGTACTGCGCCGGGTCGTCGATGCCCCTGGTCATCACGCCCGGCACCTCCGGACCGGTCCCTCCGGAGTCGGGGGTGATGCCGGCGCTCCACCCGGAGCCCTGCCCGCGCGTGTCCATCATCAGGTGCGCGTAGCCGGCCGCGGCGAAGGCGAGGTTGTCGAGGGCAGCGCCGCGGCCGCCGCCGTAGCCCACGTACTCGACGATCGCAGGCAGCGGTTCCTCCGCTGCCGCGGGCGCACGGAGCCAGCCCGCGATGCGCTGCCCGCCCCAGCCGGAGAACCGCACGTCCCAGGTGCGGATCGCGGTGAGGCCGGTGTCCACCTCGGTCGCCTCCGGCGGCTCCGCCAGGGCGCGGGCCTCGGTGAGCCGAGCGGACCAGAAGTCGTCGAGATCCTCCGGCACCTCCACGGAGGTGCGGTGCTTCCGGAGCAGTTCGACAGGAAGATCGGTGAACATCGGATCCCTTCGCGCATCGATGTGCCGCTGCCGACATCCGGCCCGGCGACCTTGCCGAAGGCCAGCCTACGACCTATGTTGTGTGCTGCAACATTTTCGCTTCGACGAGGAAACGGACCCTCTCATGGCACTGACGCCGACCCGCGACGACAAGTTCTCCTTCGGCCTCTGGACGGTCGGCTACAACGGTGCGGACCCGTTCGGCGGCCCCACGCGCGCACCGCTCGACGTGGTGCACGTGGTCGAGAAGCTGTCCGAGCTGGGCGCGTACGGCCTCACCTTCCACGACGACGACCTGTTCGCCTTCGGATCGACCGACGCCGAGCGCCAGAAGCAGATCGACCGCCTGAAGGGCGCGCTGTCCGACACCGGGCTGATCGTGCCCATGGTGACGACGAACCTGTTCAGCGCCCCGGTGTTCAAGGACGGCGGCTTCACCTCGAACGACCGCGCCGTGCGCCGGTTCGCCCTGCGCAAGGTGCTCCGCAACCTCGACCTCGCCGCGGAGCTCGGCGCGAAGACGTTCGTCATGTGGGGTGGCCGCGAGGGCGCCGAGTACGACACGTCGAAGGACATCCAGCAGGCGCTGCACCGCTACCGCGAGGCCGTGAACCTGCTCTCCGACTACGTGCTCAGCAAGGGCTACGACATCCGGTTCGCGATCGAGCCGAAGCCGAACGAGCCCCGCGGCGACATCCTCCTGCCGACCGTCGGCCACGCGCTCGCGTTCATCGACACGCTCGAGCACCCGGAGCTGGCCGGCGTCAACCCCGAGGTCGGCCACGAGACGATGGCGGGCCTCAACTTCACCGCCGGCATCCAGCAGGCGATGTACCACGGCAAGCTCTTCCACATCGACCTGAACGGCCAGCGGTCGATCAAGTACGACCAGGACCTGGTGTTCGGTCACGGCGACCTGCACGTCGCGTTCTCCCTCGTCGACCTGCTCGAGCACGGCGGCCTCGCCGGCGGCCCGGGTTACGACGGCCCGCGCCACTTCGACTACAAGCCGTCCCGCACCGAGGACGAGACCGGCGTCTGGGACTCCGCCGCGGCGAACATGCGCATGTACCTGCTGCTCAAGGAGCGCGCGCAGTCCTTCCGCGCCGACCCGGAGGTGCAGGAGCTGCTGAAGAGCGCCAAGGTGCTGGAGCTCGCGACCCCGACGCTGTCCGAGGGCGAGTCGTTCGACGACCTGCTCGCCGACCGCGCCTCGTACGAGGACTTCGACGCCGAGGCGTACTTCAACGGGCACGGCTTCGGCTTCGTGCGGCTGCAGCAGCTGGCGATCGACCACCTGCTCGGCGCCCGCTGAGCCCGGCCGCGGGAGGAACGCCGGCATGACCCTCGTCGCCGGTGTCGATTCGTCGACGCAGAGCTGCAAGGTGGTCGTCCGCGACCTCGACACCGGCGCCGTCGTGCGCACGGGCCGGGCGTCGCACCCGGACGGCACGGAGGTGGATCCCCGTCACTGGTGGGACGCGCTGCGCTCGGCGATCGCCGACGCGGGCGGCCTCGACGACGTCGCCGCGATCTCGATCGCGGGCCAGCAGCACGGGATGGTCGCCCTCGACGCGGAGGGGGAGGTCGTCCGCGACGCCCTCCTCTGGAACGACACGCGCTCGGCGCCCGCCGCGCTCGCGCTGATCGACGAGGTCGGCGCCCAGGCGCTCGCCGAGGGGACCGGCACCGTGCCGGTCGCCTCCATCACGGCGACGAAGCTGCGCTGGCTGCGCGACGCCGAGCCGGACAACGCCCGCCGGGTCGCGGCCGTCGCCCTGCCGCACGACTGGCTGACGTGGCGTCTGCTCGGGTACGGGCCGGAGGAGGACTCCCCCTCCGGCCCCGTGCTCGAGGCGCTCGCGACCGACCGCTCCGACGCCTCCGGCACCGGCTACTTCGACCCGGTCCGCTCGCGGTACGACCGAGGGATGCTCGAGCTGGCGCTCGGGCACGACGTGGTGCTGCCCCGGGTCCTCGGCCCGTCGGAGGCCGCGGGCCGCACGGTCGCCGGCATCGAGGGGATCCCGGCGGGCATCGTCGTCGGCCCCGGCGCCGGCGACAACGCCGGCGCCGCGCTCGGACTCGGCGCGAGCTCGGGCGACGTGGTCGTCTCGATCGGCACCTCGGGCACCGTGTTCGCCGTCAGCCCCACACCCACCCACGACGCCTCCGGCACCGTGGCCGGGTTCGCGTCGGCGTCGGGCGAGTACCTGCCGCTCATCGCGACGCTCAACGCGGCGCGGATCCTCGACGTGACGGCCCGGCTGCTCGGCGTCGACCACGACGAGCTGGGCCGGCTCGCGCTCGCCGCGTCGCCCGGCGCGGGCGGCCTCGTGCTCGTGCCCTACTTCGCAGGCGAGCGCACGCCGAACCTGCCGGACGCGACGGCGTCGCTCGTCGGGATGACGCTCGGCAACACGACGCGGGAGGGCCTCGCCCGCGCCGCGGTCGAGGGCCTGCTCTGCGCGCTCGCGGACGGGCTCGCGGCCGTGCAGGCGCAGGGCGTCGTCGCCGAACGGCTGCTGCTCATCGGCGGCGCCGCGCTGAACCCCGCCGTGCAGGCGGTCGCGGCGCAGGTCTTCGCGGAACCCGTGGTCGTACCCGAGCCGGGCGAGTACGTCGCGCTCGGCGGGTCGGTCCAGGCCGCGTGGGCGCTCACGGGGAAGCGGCCGTCGTGGCCCGTGCCGGAGGTCGCCTCCCCCGCCCCGGACCACCGCCCGGAGATCCTCGACGCCTACCGGTCGGCGGCAGCCCGCGCCCGCTGACCGCTCCGGGGGCCCTCCGCGGCGATCAAGGTCGAGCTCGTGGAGGGGCGGGGCCGCTACTGGTGGCCTCGTCCGGGTCGGGTGTTCGCGGCCTCCCGCACGCACACCTTCGCGCAGCTCGCCCGCTCGATCGACGAGGCGTTCGGCCGCTGGGACTTCGGGCACCTGCACGGCTTCACGCTCGGTGACGGCACCTCCGTCGGCATCCCCGACCCGGACTGGCCGGAGCGGGAGGCGCTGGACGAGGAGACGACGCGGCTCGGCCGCCTCCAGTCAGGCGAGGCGTTCGCGTACGAGTTCGACTTCGGCGACGGGTGGACGCACATCTGCCGCGTGGAGGAGCAGCGGATCGACCCGCTCGACCTGCTCGGCGTCGTGCCGGAGGTCCCCGTCGCGTACTTCGGCGCGGGCGACCTGCCCGACCAGTACGGCCGCCGCTGGCTCGACGACGAGGGCGGGGCGCCCGGGAAGGACCCGCAGGCGCGCGACCTCCCGCCGATCCATCCGGGCTGGGGCGCGGGCGTCCGCTGATCCGCCTTCCGCGCCCCGTGAGTCACCAGGGGCGGAGGACGAGCGTTCCCGTCACCTCCCGCGGGTCCAGACGGTACTGCGGCAGGACGCCGGGGCCGCAGGAGGCGGTGCCGATCCCGTGCTCGGCGAGGTCGAGCACGAGCCGGCACCGGTCGCCGGCTGCGGGCAGGTCCGTGGGGTGCGCGGCGGCCGCGAGCTCGGCCGATGTCCACGGGCTCGCCGTGAACGCGAACCCGTCGCCCGTCACCGTGAACCCGGCGCCCGCACGGCCGAGGGACAGGGCGACCACGCCCGAGCGCGACCCGTTCTCCTGCGGCTTGACGTAGTCGGTGTGCAGGTCCGCCGCGTCCTCGACGGCCCAGCTGCCGAGCCGCTGCGACTGACCCGTGTCGGGGTAGCGCTGCCCGGGCCCGTACCCGTCCCAGCGGATCGTGTCCGGCGCCCACGGCAGCGACAGCTCGAGCCCGAACCGCGCCCAGCCCGACGGCCACCCGCCGAACGGCGTCGCGGTCGCGTCGAGCCGCACCGCCGTCCCGTCGGAGGACCAGCGGAGCGCGACCCGCACCCGCCCGTCGTGCCCCGCGGCCCCGACCACGGTCGTCACGACGACGGCGTCGGCGCCGACCTCGACCGACTCGACCCTGGCGTGCAGCCGGTCGAGCCCGGCGGCGGCCCAGGCCTGCGCATCGCTCGGCAGGCCGGCCCGCTCGTTCCCGACCCCGCGGTCGTTGTCGGTCGGTGCGCGCCAGAGCGCCACCTCCGGCCCGGGCACCGGCGTCCCGGCGAGCGTCCGGAGGCGCCCGGTCACGCCGTCGAGCACGGCGGGACCGAGCCGGAGCGCATCGCCCTCGCGCACCGGCGGGACGCCGCCGACGATCGGCTCCTGCACCGGCAGGGCCCCCGTCTGCGTCCACGCGATCTCGTGGCCCTCCTGCGCCCAGGCCGTGTCGGCGGCGAGCACCGCGCGCACCGTCCGCACGCCTCCGGCGGACGGCAGCGGCACGGTGACGGTCGCGCCCGGCGCGACCGTCGGCACCGCGAGCGGCTCCCCGTCGACCTCGAAGCGCAGCCCGTCCAGCGTCACGAAGTCGTACCGGTTCGTGATCGACAGCAGCTCGCCGTCGACGGTCAGCTCGACGGGTTCGATCACCTTCTTGTAGTCGAGCAGCCCGGGCCGCGGGTTGCGGTCGGCGTCGACGAGCCCGTCCGCGACGAAGTTGCCGTCGTGCAGCTCCTCGCCGAAGTCGCCGCCGTAGGCGAAGAACTCGCGTCCGTCGTCCGTGGTGCGGCGGATGCCGTGCTCGAGCCACTCCCACACGAAGCCGCCCTGCGTGCGCGGGTAGCGGCGGAAGCTCGTCTCGTACTCGGACATGCCGCCGGGGCCGTTGCCCATCGCGTGCACGTACTCGCACTGGAGGAACGGCAGCGCACGCCGGTGCGCGTCCGCAGCGGCGTCGGGCAGCGGCTCCTCCGCCTGCCTCCCGATCGCGTCGACCTCGTCCTGGTGCGCGTACATGCGGGAGTACACGTCGACGTAGGTGCTCGACCAGTCGCCCTCGTAGTGCACCGGCCTCGACGGGTCGAGCTCGTGCGAGAGGCGCGCGGACGCCTCCAGGTTGCGCCCGGTGCCCGCCTCGTTGCCGAGCGACCAGATGATCACCGACGGGTGGTTCCGGTCCCGGGCGACGGTCCGGCGCATGCGGTCGAGGTAGGCGGGCTCCCACGCCGCGTCGTCGCTCGGGTTGTCGCGCCAGCCGACGTGGAAGAACCCGTGCGTCTCGAGGTCGCACTCGTCGATCAGGTAGAAGCCGAGCTCGTCCGCCAGGCCGGGCAGATCGGGGTGCGGCGGGTAGTGGGACGTGCGGATCGCGTTCACGTTGTGCTGCTTCATGAGCAGCAGCTCGCGCTGCACGACCGCGGTCGGCACGACCCGGCCGAGGTCGGGGTGGTGCTCGTGCCGGTTCACGCCGCGGATGCGGATGCGGCGCCCGTTCACCTTCAGCTGGGCGTCCTCGATCGTGATGGTGCGGAACCCGACGCGGAGGGAGGCGCGTTCGGCCTCGGTGCGCACCACCACGTCGACGAGCTCGGGCGTCTCCGCCGTCCAGCCCGGCACCGGGCCGACCTCGTGCGCCTCGCCGACGGCGAGACCGGTCAGCCCGAGCGACGGGACGTCGACCACGGCGACCGCGCCGTCGCGGGTGTCCGCGTCGACGAGCAGGACGCCGCGACCGTCTGCCCAGTGCGCCTCCACGCGCACGTCCTGCAGCCCGCCGGCGGGCGTCGCCTGCACGGCGACGTCGCGGAACACGCCGGGCAGCCACCACATGTCCTGGTCCTCGAGGTAGCTCGTCGCCGCCCACTGGGTCACGCGGAGCGCGACCGTGTTCGTGCCGGCGACGACGACGCCGCTGAGGTCGAACTCGTGCACGAGCCGGCTGCCGGCCGTCGAGCCGAGGCGCACGCCGTTCACCCACACCTCGCCGCGGGCGTCCACCCCGTCGAGGCGCAGCACCGCCGGTCCGCCGGACCAGTCGAAGGTCCGCACGAAGTCGCCCACCGGGTTGGCGTCGGGCACGTGCGGCGGGTCGACCGGGAACGGGAACCGCGTGTTCGTGTACCAGGGCGAGCCGTGCCCCTGCATGGGCCAGCTCGACGGGACCGGGATGCGCTCCCAACCGCTGCCGTCCGTCTCGGCGAGGTCGTCCGGCGCCGCGGCGAGGCCCGGCGACAGCCGGAACGCCCACTCGCCGTTCAGGGATAGGAGGGCGGCGTCGGTGGCGAAGCGCGCCCGCGGCGGGATCCAGCCGGAGCCGACGAGCGCGTCGTCGGTGAGCGCCCCGGTCACGCGACGGCCTCCACCCGCAGCACGATCGCGTGCTCCGGGTTCAGGACGGGCATCGGCAGGCCGAGCACGGCGAGCGCCGTGCCGGAGAGCTCGACGCCGGTCGCGAGCCACGGCGGCCCGCTGCGGTCGAGCGTCGCGTGCGCCGGGACGGGCAGCGCGGCCGTCACCCGGTACCTCCGCTCGGGGTCGAGGCCGGGGAGGCGCACCGGCGCCGGCCACTCGTTCGCGCTGGTGGTGAGCTGCGCGAACGCGAAGAGCGCGCTGGCGCCGTCCTGGGCGACCGCGCCCGTGACCTGCACGGCCGGGTCCGGCACGTCGCCGCGGACGGCGACGCCGGTGTGGAGCACGTCGCGCCACTCCTTGTAGAGCGCGATCGCGGCCCGGAGCCCCTCGCGCTCCTCCTCGGTCGCGGTCGTGATGTCCCACTCGATGCCGAAGTGGCCGAACAGCGCCGTCGCCGTGCGGAAGTCGATGTCGTGCGTGCGGCGGGTCGAGTGCGACGTGGTCGGCCCGACGTGCGCCCCGACCAGCTCCGGAGGCACGACCAGCTGCGTCCAGCGCTGGATCGTCTGGCGCTCGAGCGCGTCGTTCGTGTCGGAGGTCCAGACCCGGTCCGTCAGCTGCAGCACCCCGAGGTCGACCCGGGCGCCTCCGGAGGAGCAGGACTCGATCTCGACGTCCGGGTGGCGGGCCTTCAGCTCGTCGAAGAGCCGGTACGCCGCGAGCGTCTGCTCGTGCGTCGACGCGAACCCGTCGTGCCCCAGCTCGAGCTGGTCGCGGTTCTGGTCCCACTTCAGGTAGGCGATCGGGTACTCGGTGAGCAGCGCGTCGATGCGGTCGAGGATCGCGGCGAACGCCTCCGGGTTCGCGAGGTCGAGCACCTGCTGGAACCGCCAGTCGATCGAGGTCCGGCCTGCCGGCCCCGCGATCCAGTCGGGATGCGCGCGGATGAGGTCGGAGTCCTCGTTCACCATCTCCGGCTCGACCCACAGCCCGAACTGCATGCCGAGGCCCCGGACGTGGTCGATGAGCGGCCCGAGCCCGTCGGGCCACACCGCGGGATCGACCCACCAGTCGCCGAGCCCGGCCCGGTCGTTCCTCCGGTGGCCGAACCAGCCGTCGTCGAGCACGAACCGCTCGACGCCCAGGTCGGCGGCCGCGTCCGCGAGCGCACGCAGCGTGCCGAGGTCGTGGTCGAAGTAGACGGCCTCCCACGTGTTCAGCACGACCGGTCGCGGCGTCCTCGGGTGCTGGTCCCTGGCGCGCAGCCAGGCGTGGAAGCGGGCGCTGACGCCGTCGAGCCCGTCCGCGGAGTACGCGGCGAAGAGCCGCGGGGTCCGGTAGGACTGCCCGGGTTCCAGCCGCAGCTCCCCGGGCTCGAGGAGCTCGCCCGCCCCGACCTGGGTCTGCCCGCTGCCGATGCGGTCGACGAAGGCCTCGTGGTTGCCGCTCCAGCCGAGGTGCAGCGCCCAGACCTCCCCGGACCGCCAACCGAACCCGCTCGTCCCCGCCGCGATGACCGCGGTCGCGTCGTGCCCGGTCCGGCCGTGCCGCCCGCTGCGCACCCAGGTGCCCTGGTCGATCCGGCGGCGCTGCGGGTGCTTCTCGCGCGCCCACCGGCCGGTGGTGTCGAGCGACTCCGCCGCGTGGGCCGGCACGGGCAGCGCGAGATCGAACCGGTCGAGCGTGTACACGTCGGTGCCGGTGTTCGTGAGCTCGCCGTCGAGCAGGAGGAGACCGGAGGGGGTGAGCTCGAGCGACACCGCGACGTCGATCCCGGTGGACGGATCCGCGAGCCGCAGGGTCAGGGACGAGCGCCCCTCCTCCACCCCGGTGAGCGCGAGGAGCGGCGAGAACGCCGCGCCCCCGCGGCTGCCGCGGACGGCCGGGCGACCGCGCCAGCCCCGGGAGAGCTGCGGCAGCAGCGACGGCCGGATGGGACCGTCGAAGTTCGAGTGCGGGACGGCCGCGGTGAGCGCTCCCGCGTCGGGCACCTGCGAGCCGAGCGGCGCGCCCCAGTGCACGACGACCGGGTCGCGGTCCGTGAGGTCGACGAGGAGGCCGACACCTGCGGCCTCGAGGTAGTGCTGTTCGGGCATGCGGAAGCAGTCCTTTCTTCGTCGTTCAGGAGATTCGCGCGCTTCGCGTCCGGATCTCCTGAACGACGAAGGGCGCGGGTCAGCCCTTGCTGGCGCCGAGGGTCAGGCCGGCGACGAACTGCCGCTGGAGGGCGAGGTAGATGACGAGGGTCGGGATGACGGTGATGATCGCGCCCGCCGAGAGCAGGTTGTAGTTCGACAGGAACTGCCCCTGCAGGTTGTTGATGGCGGTGGTGATCGGGAGGCGGTCGCCGCTCTGGATCAGGATCAACGGCCAGAAGTAGTCGTTGTAGATGAAGATCACCTCGAGCGTGCCGAGCGCGGCCAGCGCGGGACGCGTGAGCGGCATGATCACGCGCCAGTACTGGGTCCAGACGCCGGCGCCGTCGACGCGCGCCGCCTCGCCGAGCTCCTGCGGGATCGCCTTCATGAAGTTCGACAGCACGAAGGTGCAGAAGCCGATCTGGAAGCCGGTGTTCGCGAACACGACACCGATCAGCTGGTTGAGCAGCGAGCCGGAGTCCGAGATCGAGTACGGCAGCTGGAGCAGCTTGAACAGCTCGAAGATCGGGGTCGCCAGCACCTGCGGCGGCAGCAGGTTGCCGGCCGTGAACATGATCAGCAGCGTCACGTTGAAGCGCCAGGAGAACCGGCTCACCGCGAACGCCATCATCGACGCGAAGAACAGCGTGAGGATCACGGTCAGGATCGTGATGAACACCGAGTTGCCGAAGTAGGTCAGGAAGCCGCCCTGCGTCCACGCCTGGACGAAGTTCGAGAACCCGTAGCTGCCGCCGATCGAGAAGTACCCGAGCCGGTCGGTGTCCGCCTTCGGCCGGAGGGAGGTGTAGACCGCCCACAGCAGCGGGATCAGCCACAGGATCGCGGCGACCGTGAGGAAGACGTACGCGCCCCAGATGGCGGGGCCGTTCTTGATCTTCGTACGCGTCGAGGCGGTCACGCGCGTCGCGCGCGCGGCCGTCGAAGCCGTGGTGGTCGTCATCGGCCCATCACTCCTTCGTCCGGAACGTCCGGGACAGGTAGATCACGATCGGCACGAGCGAGATGACGAGCAGCACCACCGCGAACGCGCTGCCGATGCCGATCACCTGCGTCTCCCCGACCAGGTACTGCACGACGAGCACGGAGAGCAGCTCGAGCCCGTTCGAGCCCTTGTTGATCACGTAGACGATGTCGAACGCGCGCAGCGACTCGATCACCGTGATGACCACGATGATCACGTTCGTCGCCGCCATCGCCGGGAACACGATGCGGAAGAACGTCTGCCGACCGTTGGCGCCGTCGAGCGACGCCGCCTCCTTGATGCTCGGGTCGACGCCCTTCAGCCCCGCCAGGTACAGCACCATGATGTAGCCGGCGTGCCGCCAGGTCGCGGCGACGAGTGCCGCCCAGAGGTTGACGCTCGAGTTGCCGAACCAGTCGACCGCCGACGAGGTGCCCGCGGTGCCGAGCACGTTGTTGATGAGCCCGTTGTCCTGCGAGTACATCAGCTGCCAGATGATGCCGATCAGGGCGAGCGACAGCATGACCGGCATGAAGAACACGGTCTGGTAGATCCGGCTCCCCCGGATCTTCGAGTCGAGCAGCACCGCGAACAGCAGGCCCAGCGGCGTGCCGATCACGCCGAGGAAGAGCAGCCAGACGATGTTGTGGAGCAGCGCCGGCCAGAACTGCGGCGCCTGGTTGAAGACGAAGTTGTAGTTCGTCAGCCCTTCGAAGTGGAAGCCCGACAGGCCGAGCCCGTCCCACTTGAAGAACGACAGCACGATCGACGCCAGCATCGGGATCCAGACGAGGATCGCCTGGATCAGCGTCGGGATGCCGATCATCACCCCGAGCACGATGCGGTCGCGTGTGGTGAGCGCACGCAGGTGGCGCCGCGGGGGGGGGGGGGGGGGGGGGGGGGCCCGCCGCGGCGGGGGGGGGGGGGGCGCGCGCGCGCGGGCCGGCGAGGGGGGGG